>DATCLH010000093.1:0-2293 GCA_036564035.1 Thermaerobacter sp. | reverse complement strand
GCCCCGCCCCGGACCGGCGCGGGGGCCGGCCCGGCCGGGCAACCCGCACCCCACCCGGGTCGTCGTCGCCGGCCCCGCCGGGCTTCCACCCGGCGGGGCCGGCCGGCGCGGGAACCGCCGCCCCGGCCAGGACGACCGCCTCCCCCTCGGCCGCTGCGCCCCGGGGACGCTGCACGGGCACCGGCGCCGTCCCGCCGGCGGGCGAGGCCACCCGGCGGCCGGGAATCCCGCCGGGGACCGCCGGCTCCGCCTTCCCGCCGTCCCCGGCGGTCCCCGGCGCCGGGAACGGGTCGTCCCGGCCGGGGTCCGGCCTGGCTTCCCGCTGGCCGGGCCACCCCGGCCGCCGCACCCGGCCGTTGCCGGAGCCCGGGGCGAGCCCTTCTGGCGCCGGGCTGGACGCCGTCCCGCCGCCGGCGCCGGCCGCGGCTCCTCCGGCCACGATCCCGCCAGGATCCGCCCCTCCGGCCCCGGCCCGCGCGGCAGCGCCCGTCGCCGCAGGCGTCGAATCGGCCGCCAGGGGCCCGGCGGGGGCGCCCCCGCTGGGCCCGGCGCCGGAGCCCCGCCTCCCGGCGGGATGGGCGGGAGCGGCCCCATCCCGGGGACCGGTCGCGGAGCGCGGGCGGTTCCGGCTGGTGGCGGCGCCCTTGCCCGCCGCGCCTCCGGGCAGGGAGGGACCCGCCACCAGGGTATCCTCCAGGGGACGGCGGGCCAGGGCCGCCACGGGCCGCCCCGCCAGGAAGTTCTCCAGATCTTCCAGCATCGCCCCGGCCGACGGGTAGCGCCGGTCGGGGTTCTTCTCCAGGGCCTTCAAGACGATGGCTTCCAGGGCCCGGGGCACCCGGGGGTTGAGGGCCGACGGCAGGGGCGGCTCCTGCCCCAGGTGCTGCATGGCGACGGCCACCGGGGTGTCGCCGTCGAAGGGCAGCCGGCCCGTCAGCATCTCGAAGAGGATGATGCCGACGGCGTACACGTCCGACCGCTCGCTGGCCGGCATGCCCCGCGCCTGCTCGGGCGCGAAGTACTGGGCGGTGCCCACCATGGCGCCCTGGTCGACCACCGTGGTGGTGGTGCCGCTGGCCCGGGCGATGCCGAAGTCGGTCACCATGACCCGGGCGTCCGGGGTGATCAGGATGTTCTGGGGCTTGACGTCCCGGTGGATCACGCCGTTCTCGTGGGCGTGCTGGAGCACCGACAGCACCCGCGAGGCGATGTGCACCGCCTCCCGCAAGGGCAGGGGCGCCTTCTCCCGGATGTACTGCTTGAGGGTGATCCCCTCTACGTACTCCAGCACCAGGAAGGGATGGCCGGCGTCCTCTCCCACGTCCAGGACGGCCACGACCCCCGGGTGGGAGAGGCGGCGCACCGCCTCGGCCTCCCGCCGCAGCCGGCGCAGGAAGGCGCCGTCGGACACGTATTCGGAGCGCAGGGCCTTGACGGCCACCGTCTCACCCGTCACCTGGTCCGTGGCCTTGTAGACGACGGCCATGCCCCCGCCGCCCAGGAGACCGGTGACCCGGTAGCGACCGGCCAGCACCGTGCCGATCACGGGGCCCCACCGTCCCACCAGGCCAGCACGGCGGTGATGTTGTCCGAGCCGCCCGCCGCCAGGGCCGCCTCGATCAGCTCGTCGACCCGCACCGCTACGTCGGCCGGCTCGGCGGCCCGCAACAGGTCCGCCAGGCGGGCATCGGGCAGCGCCTCGCTCAGGCCGTCGCTGCAGAGCAGCAGCAGGTCCGACGGCTCCAGCTGGACCGTCGTCTCATCGACGGGCACCGAGACGTCGGTGCCGATGGCCCGGGTCAGCAGGTTGCGCTGGGGGTGGTGCCGGGCCTCCTGTTCGGTCAGGGCCCCATTGCGCACGAACTCCTCCACCAGGGAGTGGTCCTGGGTCAGGCGGGCCAGTTGCCCCTGGCGCAGCAAGTAGGCGCGGGAATCGCCCACGTGGCAGAGTTCCACCGCGCCGCCCCGGCCGATCACCGCCACCGTCAGGGTGGTGCCCATGCCGCTGAGGTCGGGGTCGCCGGCCTGGCGCCGGAAGACCTCCTGGTTGGCCGCCACCACGGCCTCCGCCAGGGGGGCCCCGGCCATCACCCGCTCCCGCAGGGTGCGCAGGGCAAGCCAGCTGGCCACCTCCCCCGCCCGGTGACCGCCCATGCCGTCGGCGACGGCCAGCAGCCAGCCACCGTCGCCGGGCAGCGCTTCGGCCAGGTAGGCATCCTCGTTGTTCTCCCGCACCCATCCGGGGTGGGTGCGGGCGGCCAGGCGCAAGACCGGCATGTTCCTCTCCCTCCGC
>DATCLH010000092.1:0-3874 GCA_036564035.1 Thermaerobacter sp. | reverse complement strand
CCGGGTACAGCAGGGCCGCCCGGCTCAGAAATGGGGTGGAGAGCCCATGCGGGCGTTGCGGGTGGTGGCGGTTCCCGTGCGGGTGGAACCGGTCCCCCACCTCGAGGCGGCACGGCACGGCTTGCTGGCCGCGGTCCTCGAGGGGCACCGCCGGCTGGCCGGCGCGGAGGCGACCCGCGCCTTGGCGCCACGCTTGCTGCAGCCGGCCTCGCAACGGGCGGGACCGGCCGACGGGGCCGGTTCCCAAAGCACGCGGCGGCCGGCGGGGCGCCCCCTGGGGTCCCCGGCCGGAACGCCGGCTGCCGCCCCGCCCCCGGCAAGCCCGGGACGGGCCGCGGGCCTGGTCGTCCTTCCCGCCCTCGCCGGCCTTCTGCCCCTGGGGGCGCTGGCCGGCGAGCCGCCGCGCTGGGATGGACGCCTGGCGGCTCTGGCCCAGCGCTACGGGGAGGCCGCTGCCGAGGCCTGGTTCGACTGGTCGGCCCATGCGGCGCGCACCCTGGGGATCTACCTTTGCCCGGGCACGGTGGTCCTTCCCCGGGACGACGGCTTCGAGCACGTGGCGGTGTGCTTCGGCCCCGACGGGCGGCTGCTGGCCCGCCAGGCCCAGCTCCACAGCGGGCCGGCGGAGGCGACCGTCGGGCTGGTGCCGGGGGACGACTGGGCGTCCTTCCCTGTTGCGGGTTGGACGGCGACCCTGGTCGTCGGCCGGGACGGGTGGATCCCGGAGGTCGGCCGCTGGGCCAGCCTGGAGGGCGTGCGGCTGGTGATCCACCCGGGTCACGCGCCGGCGCCGGCATCCCGCTGGGAGCTGGTCGCCGGGCCCTGGCAGGTGGTCCAGCAGACCCAGGTGTACTGGGTCCATGCCGCTGCCGGCGGCGCCGTCGGCGGGCGCGCGCTGGCCCCGCAGGGGGCCGTTTTCGCTCCCTGCGAGATCACGCCCGAGGGGCGCGGTTGGCTGGCCTGGGACGACACCGGGGAGCCGGTGGCCGCCCTGCTGGAGGCGGATCCCCTGGAGGCCATCCGCCAGCGGTACCCCCTGGACCGGTATCTCAACCCGGGACTCTATCTCCGCTACCTGCTCCCGGCCTATCGCCGGCTGGCGGAGCAGCAGGTCCCGGCCGCGATGGCGGACGCCGAACCCCCTGGCCCCGGGGCGGCGCCTGGGATGCCGCCCGCGGATCGCGAGCGTGGGGAGGGGTCCGGAGCGGAGTCCGGGGCTGGCGACAACCACCGCCCGGCTGGGCGGGGGACACGGCGGAGGCGCCGGCGCCGGGCCCGCAAGGCGGCGGCGGGGTCAGCCCCGGTCTCCGCGGCCGTGGAGGCGGCCCGCGACGGCGGGGCTGCCCCGACCGGTGCCAGGCCGGCCCCGGTGGCGGTCGGGCCCCAGGGCCCAGACAGGGCGACCCGTTCCGGGGCCACGGCCGGGCCGGCCCCGGCGGCAGCCGCCGCCTGGGCGGCCTCCACCGGGGCGGAAGAGGCGGCGCAGGACGAGCCGGCCCCCGCATCGGCGGCGGAGCCGGACCCCACCCGCCGGCGCCGCCGCCGGCGGCGACGGCGCCGGGGTCGCGGGAACCAGGATGGCCATGCCTCCGGCGCGCCGCCCGGGCCCGGCGGGGCGTAGCCGCTCAGGGGTGCAAAAGGGCCCGGGGAGCCAACCGGTGGCGCCCGCGGAAACCGGCGCCCGCGGAAACCGGTGGACGCGGCCATCCGGTGGAGATCCCCGCGAAAATCCTTGCGGAAATCCCGAAGGGCCACGGCAGCCGGCGTGGAAGGGGAACCCCGCCACGCCGGCTGGATGGGGCGGAAGACCCCGGGGACGGGACGAACGCCGCAGCCCTGCGGGCGGGGCGGCGCCACCGGAGGGGAAGGACGCGCAACCGGCCGGCAAGAGGGGGGGCGGTGAGATGGGGAGCCGCTGGTGGCAGGCCTTTCAGCAACAAGCCTTTCGCCTGATCCTCCGCTGGACGGCCCGGGGCGGGCCCATCCGCCGCACAGTGGCCGCCATGGGGATCCGGCGCAGCCAGAACCTCCGCCGGCTCGATCCGGCCCGGGTCCGGGTGGCGGCGGTCCAGCTGGAGCTCCAGACCTTCCGGCGGCCGGAGGACTTCACCCGCTGGGTGGCCGAGCCCTTGGGCCGGGCCGTGGCCGACGGCGCCCAGCTGGTGGCCTTTCCCGAAGACGTGGGCCTGGCCCTGCTCGGCCTGCTGCCCGGGTTCGAGCAGCTGGCCTCCGCGCCGTCCCCCGAGGCCGCCCTGGCCGGCCTGGGTGACGTGGCGGTGGCCGACATCTTCCGCTTTCTCGGGCCCGCGGTGGGCCGGATCTACCACACCACCTTCTCCACCCTGGCCCGGGCCCACGGCGTGTTCGTCCACGGCGGCAGCGTCATGTTGCCCCGGGGCCGCAACCTCTACAACTTTGGTTTCCTCTATGGTCCCGACGGCCGCCGGGTGGGCCTGCACGCCAAGACCCACCTGCTGCCCCTGGAGGCCGAGTGGGGCGTCTGTCCGGGGGATGCCCTGGAGGTCTACGAGACGGTTCTCGGCCGGATCGGCATCCCCGTCTGCATGGACGCCACCTACTTCGAGACCTTCCGGCTGCTGGCCCTGGATGGTGCCGAGATCGTGGTCGTCCCCATCGCCAACCCCGAGCCTTACAACGAGTGGCATGCCCGCCGCGGCACGTGGGCGCGGGTCCAGGAGACGCCCGTCTACGGCGTCGTCCCGGCCCTGGTGGGCCGGCTCCTGGGCATCGAGTTGACCGGCCGGGCGGCGGTGTACGCGCCGCTGGCGCTGAGCCCGGCCGGCGACGGCGTGCTGGCCCAGGCCTCCACCTGGGACCGGCCGGAGGTCGTCGTCGCCGATCTCGACCTGGTCCGCCTGCGCGAGTACCGGCAGCGCAGCGGCTTCCCGGGGTCCCTGCGCCCCGACCTATACGACCGCTTCCTCGAGCCGGCCTATCGGCGCCTGCTGGAGGAACCGGCCGGTCCGGCGGGGCGCGCCGCCCGGACCCGGGGCGTGACCCCGGGCTCCCCCGATCCGTCGCCTTCGGGGCCTTCTTCGCCCGCTTGGCCTCCTACCCCGGCGGGGCCGGACGCCCGGCCGCCCGCTTCCCCCAACCGGCGGCCGATGGCCCGCCAGGACGCCCGACCGCCGGTCCCCAGCGAAGCGGGCCGGCCGCGCTAGGGATCGCCGCTGGGGCCGTCGCGGGGCCTCTGGACCCCGGCTCCGATGGCTCCTGGCCGCCCCCGGCCTACGGCCCACGGACTACAGAGTCCCGGCCACCAGGCTGCGGCCTCCGGCCCGGGGCCCCGGCCTGCGTCCACCGGCCACGGGCGGGGGCTCCTCGCCTGCGGGCTTCCGGCTACGGCCGGCGATCTCCCGGCCAGAGCCTACGGTCCACGGCCTGCGGCCCGCGGCCCCCAGCCTCCGTCCTGCTGCCCGCGACGCATGGGGGGATCGTTCCGCCGGCCGCGCGCCGCAACCCCCTCCAGGAGCTTTCCGTCCGCCCGGCCCCTCACGGCGCCGGGAGGGCCGGCGCATACTTTCCCTTGCTGGAGAAAGGTTAGAACCGGTTCAACCCGTTGGTTCGGCGGCTCCGGCTCGGGCCAGCGGCCGTACCAGGGGGACGGGCGGGGCCAGGACGGGTTTGGAGGGCCAGCGCGGTGAGGGGGGACGAACCCGCCGTGAGGGCAAGGGGAATCCGGCCGATGTCAGCGTGGGCAGAGCAAGGACCCTGCGAGCGAGTGGCGTCGAGGCAGGGGCCGGGCCGTACCCCAGGACCCCTAGGCGCAACCGGGGGCCGGCCGGTCCGGCGCGGGGCCGTGGCCCGCGGCCTGTGGCTGGTTGCGGTGATACTGGTGGGGCTGGGGTTGGGT
>DATCLH010000091.1:0-2377 GCA_036564035.1 Thermaerobacter sp. | reverse complement strand
GAGGTAGCGGGCCACCAGCTCTTCGAACTCCCGCTGGGTCTCCTCGATGACCTCCATGCGCCGGCCGGCGTACTCGGGTCCCTCCATGGCCTTGACGTCGACGTTGCTCAGGATGACGGCCTCCAGGTCCCGCAGGAAGTCCACCACCACCTGGGGATCGACGGGACCCCACTCGCCGGCGTCCAACCGGTCGAGGAACCGGCGCAGGTCGACGCCCTCCATGGAGACCTCGTAGTAGAGGTCCATCAGGGCCTCGGCGTCGGTGATGGCCCCGGATCCCGCCCGCTCGGCCGACCCATCGGCCGGTGGATCGGACGGCCCACGGCGGTCTCCGCCACCCGCCCCTGGGGCGCCGCGGCCGCCGGCCCCCGCCGGTTGGGACGCCGCGTCCTTCGGCCGCTCCCCGGCCGGTTCCGGCCCCGGCCGCGCCCCGTCCCGCTCCCTCTCTGCCCGGTCCATGGACATCCGCCTCCTTCGACCTTCGAGGGTCGTCTCGCCGCTCCGCAACGCCTGCCCAGCTCGGCCACGCCTACCCGCCGCCGGCCCCCGGCGAGGGGTCGAAAAGCCCCCATTCCCGGGCCGCGGCCACCGCCTCCCGGACCTCCGGCGGCGCCTCGGCAGCGGCCGCCTGGGCCGCCGGGTGGGCGGGTCCGGGAGGCAGGGGCGGCCAGACCCGGTAGAAGAATTCCCATCCCAGCCGCGGGGATGGCGGCGGGGGGAAGCCGCCAAAGGCCCGTTCCACCGACCGGTGCTGGGTGCGGTGGCAGGCCAGGGCGGCCCGCTTGCGGTCCGCCCAACGCCGGGCGTCGACCACCGTGGTGACGGCGGCGTCCAGGGGGTCCGGTGGCGCGCCCAGGCCGTTCAACCGGTAGACCGGGGCCGGCAGGGTGAAGTAGTAGAGCCTCGCCCGGCCCTGGCGGGCCAGGGTGCGGGAAAACGCCCGTTCCACCGCCCGGGACAGCACCTGGTGATCCCGGTGGCCCGAGATCCCGCCCGGCGGGAAGGTCAGGACCACGTCGGGGTCCACCTGCTCCATCCAGCGGCCCAGCACGGCCTCCAGCTCCGCCGCCGGCACCTGGGCCAACCGGCCGTCCTCGTAGTCCAGCAGGTGGACCTGGGCCACGCCCAGGGCGCGGCAGGCGGCGCGCAGCTCCGCCTCCCGCACCCGCGGCAGTTCCTCCCGGGTGCAGAGGGGCGGATCGCCCGGCTTGCCCGCCTGGCCCCGGGTGGCGCACACCACCGTCACCGCCACGCCTTCGGCGGCATACCGGGCCAGGGTGGCCCCGGGGCTGAAGGATTCGTCGTCGGGGTGGGCGGTCAGGCAAAGCAGGCGCCCGCCCCGGCGGCCGCCCGGCCCCCTCCCGTCAGCGGCCTGCGAACCCTTGGCCGGATGGGCCCCGGCCGGGGTGGCCGGTTCCACCATCGGCGCGTCCCTCCTCCCCCGGCGCTGCGATGTCGGGACCCGCCGGCGCCGGCCGGCCCCGGCGGCGCCGGTGGATCAGCCAGCACAGCCCGTAGCCGATCTCGTACAGGACGGCCAGCGGGGCGGTGAAGATCAGCTGGGTGATCACGTCGGTGGTCGGCGTAAGGAAGGCCGCCACCACCACGGCGACCAGCAGCGCGTACTTGCGCAGGTGGGCCATGAAGGGCGGCGTCAGAAGGCCGATCTCGGTCAGGAGCCCCACCGCCACGGGCAGCTCGAAGATGAAGCCAAACGGCCAGACCAGGCTGACGACGAAGTCGACGTAGGCCTGGACGGACAGGGTGCGCTGGATGGGGCCGGCGTTGAAGCCCAGCAGGAAGTTGAGGGCCATGGGCACGGCGACCAGGAGGCCGAAGGCGAGACCGCCGGCGAAGAGCAGCAGCGCCGGCAGGGCGTACCACCGCACGTAGCGGCGCTCGGCCTCCGTCAGCCCGGGCCAGATGAAGCGCAGGGCCTGGTAGGCCACCACCGGTGAGGCCAGCCCAAGACCGACCAGCACCGCGATGCGCAGGGTCACCAGAAAGGCCTCGGCGGGCGCCAAGGCCACCAGCTGCACGGCCGGTCCCCGGTCGATCAGCCATCCCAGCACCGGCCGGGCGTAGACGAACCCCACCACGACGCCGGCCGCCACGGCCAGGCCGCTGTAGATCAGCCGCAGCCGCAGCTCGTCCAGGTGCTCGACCAGGGAGGGCCAGATCCCGCTTCCTCCGGTCTCCTCCACCGGCGCGACCATCCTTCAACCGGCTGCGTCTTGGCCCTGGGTCCCTGGAGCCGTCCCCGCGGCCGTTGCCGCGGCCGTCCCCGAACCGTCCGCGGCGGTGCCGCGGGCAGGCCCGCCGGCCCCGGCCGGCGCCGCCGGCCCGGTCCCCTGGGCCGGCGAGGTCGCGGAGGCCG
>DATCLH010000090.1:0-4301 GCA_036564035.1 Thermaerobacter sp. | reverse complement strand
ACCGGGCGTTCACCGGTACCGGTCGCCCAGGAAGAGCTGGACCACCAGGACGCCGTAGGGGATCGGCACCACGGCCACGCCGATGGCGTCGTGATCCGGGTTCAGGATGTTGGCGCGATGGCCCTCGCTGGCCATCAGCTGCATGTGGGCGCGGTCGACGTCCCGGGACTTGGCCAGGTTCTCCGCCCCCATCACCCGGGCCGCGATGCCGGCCTGCCGCTCCATGGCGTAGGGCGTGCCGTAGGTCGGCGACTCGTGGGCGAAGTAGCCGTTGGCCTTGAGGTCCTCGGCCTTCAGCCGCGCCAGCCGGACCAGGTCGGGGTCCACGGACAGCGGCGGCAGGCCGTGCTGACGGCGCGCCTGGTTGACCAGGTCGACCAGATGCCGCTCGGCGGCGGTCAGGGTCGTCCCCGCGGGCGCCGGAGCGGGGCTGGGCGCCGGCGCCGCGGCCGGCGTTCCGGACCCCGCGCCGCCCGAGGACGACGGGCCGGAGGCCGGGCCGGGAACCGGGACCGGCGTGGCCGTGCCGGGGCGGGTGGGGGCGGCCGAGCCGCCCGGGTTCGGGGTGGGCGTGGGGGTGGGCGCGGTGGGCGCCGTGGGCTGCGACGTCAGGCCGCTGCGCTGGCGCAGGATGGCCAGCTTCCATGCGTAGTACCAGCCGGTACCGGCCGCGGAGGAACCCCGCACGGGCTGGCGGGCGGAAGCGGGCGCTGTGGCGGGTGCCGCGGTGACCGGTGCCGGTTCCGGCATCGGCCGCGCCACGGAGGGCGCCGGAGCCGGCGTCGACGGGGCCCTTTGCACCAGGTACCAGGAGGCCTGGGCGGGAGTGGCCGCGACGGAGACGACCAGCAGGGCGGCGGCGGCCATGCCGGCCGCCCGGCGAAGCAGGATCCGCTTTGACATAAAATCCCTCCCCGGATTGAGTCGAACCCACGATCCATTGTCAGCTTCGACCCTGGTCCGTGACAAATGACCTGGGCAGCTGTTGCTCGCCTGGGGAGGGAATCACGACCTGGACCGGCGGGAGCCCGCCTCCGGGAGCAGAATTCGACCAGGATGGAAGAAGAACCCGCCGGTTGGGCCAGGCGGCCGGGGGCGTTGGGGCCGGGCGGGGTGGCCGACGGCCGGCGGCTGGGGGCGCCCCGGCGGGGGGCGGTCTGGCGGGCGTTCCCCGGGAGGGGCGCCGGCCGGCGGGCCGGCGTCTCCCGCGCCGGAGGCGCGGGTGGGGGGGCCGGCGTCTCTCGCGCCGGAGGCCCGGGTGGGCCGACCCGCGCCCTCTCCGGCCGGTTCCAGCTGGCCACCGGCGGTGATGCGCGCCAGCACCCGGCCCGCCCCCGGGTTGTCCGGTGGCCGCAACCGGAGGGTGAGGCCGCCGGCTTCATCCACCTCGATGTGCAGCAATAGGGCGCTGGCCCGGTCCCGGTTGGCCGGACCGGCCGTGGCGGCGGGGAAGGGGGCGGCAGGGGGCGGACTCCCGTCCGCGGGGAGGCTGCGGGGGCCGGGGCGGCCCCCCGGCGGGGCACTCCCGGCGGCCGCAGGGGGCGCCGCCCCAGGGAGCGGGCCGTCCTCCGGCTCAAGGGGAAGGTGGAACCAGCGGGCTCGCCAGTGGCCGGTCTCGTGCCGCAGCCACAGGCCCAGGCGGAGGGCCCGCGGCTGCGGGCGGCACGGTGCGCCCGTGTCGCCGTCGCCGGCGGCCCGTTCCGCGACTTGGCCGGCCGCCCGTGGGGCGGGCGGCCCGGCGACCCTTGCGGCGCCGTCGCCGGCGAACCCGGCGGCATCTTCCGCGGCGGCCGCCAGGACGACCAGGGGCTGTCCCCGATGGCACCAGCCCGCCGCCAGGATCGGCCCCCGGGCCGGCTGGCCAGGCGCTGGGGGAGGCGCGGCCTGGCCGGTAGCGGGCGCTCCGGTCCCGCCCCCGGTGTCCAGGATCACCGGCTCGTCGCGCCAGCGGCCGTCGAACCAGAGCACGCGCCATTCCCCGCCGCCGTGCCCGGCGCCGGGGACCGGCCCCAGCCGGTACCAGGGGACGAACACGGCCCGGCCCGCCGGGTCGCCGCAGGCGGCGGCCCAGCGGATGCGCTCGCCCCAAAGGGGCCGCAGCCGCAACCATCCGCCGAATCCCGGCGCCCCTGCGCCCGGCCCGATCCACACCTCCAGGTTGCCGGGTTCGGCCCCCTGGGCCGGCCGGTGGACGACGATCCATGGCACCGGCGGGTGGTCCTCCAGGTCGCCCGCGGGGCGCTCGGCCGGCGCGGGGCCGCAGGCCGGGCCCCAGCCGGCCCAGAGCAAGGGGGTCCCGCCCCGGGGCCCATCCGCGGCGCGGCCCGGGTCCGGCGAAGGGCGGCCCGGGATGGGGGGACCGCCCGCAGCCGGAGGGCCGCCGGCCGGTCCCAGGGGGGTGGGGACCGGTCCTGGGGGCCGGTGGCCCGGGAAGGAGAACGTAGCCCACCGGCCGCGCCGGCTGAGGGAGACCGGCCCCTCGGCCCCGCCGCCGGCCCCGGCCGGCCACCCTACGACCCAGGGCTCACCGTCCCCGTCCAGGCCGGCCACCAGCAGCCGGGAGGCCGGGAAGGCGGGCGACGCGGGCCGCGGCCGCCAGGCCCACGGCCGGCCCGCGGGGTCGCGGCCGAGCAGCACCATGCCCGGCCCTTCCGGGGCACCCAGAAGCCCCTCCCACACCGTAAAGGCGGTCCCGCCGGCCTCCGTCCCGGGACCCGGGCGGGGGGCCGGCCCGGGCCCGCCCTTGCCGGCGTCAGGGCCCGGCAGGCCGGCACGCCCCGGCGCGGCGGCCCCATCACCGGGCGCCGGCGGGCCGCCACCGCGGCGGCGCCTGCCCCCCGGGGCGTCGCGGCCCGGCGTGCCGGCGGGGGCCGGTTCGTCCAGAAGCCCGTCCCGGTCGGGACGTCCCCGACCGGCCGGGTCCGTCCTGCCGTCACCCATGACGCCCGCCTCCCGCTTTCGATCTACAGGGCCGGCGGCGGTCCTATGCCTGCCCCATGACGGCTCCTCCCCCTCCGGTGGTGATCCATCCCTCTGGGCCGTGCTGGCGCCACGGGCCGCGCCACCAGGCCCGCGCCCTACCCCCACCCCACCCCGGGGCGCCGCCGCACCGGGCTGGATCCCAGGACGCCCCTGCTCCTGAGTGGGCCCCCGGCCCGGCCCGCCCCGGGTGCTCGCCCCGGGGGACGCGGCCTCCGGCCCTTCGCGACGGGCGAAGACCCAATCTTCGCCCCCGGCCGTGGCGGCCGCGGGGGGCGCCTCATATAGCGGTAGCAGGCGAGGCGGGACGACCGGCCGGGCTCGCCATGGGTTCCGCCGGGACGCCGGGTAGGCCCTTGCCGGGATCCGCGGTGGGCGCCGACCCCGCGCCGGCCCCGGGGATGCTCCCCGGAGCCCGGGACCCGTGGGAACCGGGGGACAGGCGGGGCTCGATCATCATCGCCCAAGGGGCAGGAGGGATCGTCGTGAGCGACGGAGTGCGGGCGCAGCAGGTCGATCAGGTGGTGCCGGGGCCGTGTGACCCGGTCTACGGGTGCCCCGAGCCCACGGAGATCGTCTGCATCGAGACGGTGAAGGTCTACGACTTCTGCTTCCAGACGGATCGCCGGGAGAACGTGTGCTTCCCCATCCCGGCGGCCTTTACCGGGGTCCTGCCCAGCGACCGGGTGGAGTGCACCATCGAGCAGGTGACCTGCCAGGAGGTCTCGCGGGAGGAGGACCCCAACAACCCGGGCTTTGCCGACGTCACCCTGATCGTCACGGTGACGATGCACTTCACCATCACACGCAACGGCAACGTCATCGCCGAGTTCGAGGACTCCTTCGGGTTCCTCAAGACGGTGCTGCTGTGCGCGCCGGAGGGGACCGCCATCCAGTGCGAGTCGGCCGGCTCGCGGTGCGGGCCCTGCGTGATCATCAACGGCCAGGTGTGCTGCGAGGTCAACCTGTGCCTGTTGATCCAGTCCAAGGCCCTGGTGAAGCTGCTGGTGCCGGCCTATGGCTTCTGCGTGCCAGCGCCTTGCGTGACCCTTCCCCAGCCGCCCCTGGTCTGCCCGCCGGAGAACCTGTTCCCCCCGCAGTGCGTGCCGCCCACGACCTGACGAACCGGCGGCACCGCCCCGGGGGCCGCACCGCGCCGCGGTGCGGCCCCCGTGCTTGTCGCGGGGACCGCGGGGACGGCCGGGCCAAAGGGGCAGGAAGGGAAGGGGGGCTTGACGTGGCGGCGGGTGAGAACCGGCGACTTCAACGGGGAGACCTCAAGGCCGGCGGCTCCCCCGCACCCCGGGCTGGCGTCCCGGAGG
>DATCLH010000089.1:0-1986 GCA_036564035.1 Thermaerobacter sp. | reverse complement strand
GGCCGGCGGCCGCCAGCCCCGCCAGGCCACGGCCACGGCCCGGCCGGTTTCGTCATAGAGGTAGAACCCGCGCCCCGTCTTGCGGCCGAGCCATCCGGCCGCCACCAGCTGCTGCTGGATGGGGTGGGGCCGGTAGCGGGGCTCGCCCCCGAACCCCTCGAAGACCGAACGGGTCACCGCCAGGTTCACGTCGATGCCGATCAGGTCCATCAGCTCGAAGGGCCCCATGGGGAAGCCGGCCGCCCGCAGCAAGGCGTCGACGGTCTCGACGCCCGCGATGCCCTCCCCCAGCAGGCGCAGGGCTTCCCCGTAGAAGGGACGGGCCACCCGGTTGACCACGAACCCCGGCGTGTCGGCGCACAGCACGGGTTCCTTCCCCAGCCTGCGGGCCAGGTCGGCTCCCCGCGCCACCGCCTCCGGCGAGCTCAGCGCCCCCGCCACCACCTCGACAAGGCGCATGGCCGGCACCGGGTTGAAGAAGTGCAGGCCGATGACCCGCTCCGGCGCCGGGACCCGCCGGGACAGGGCGGTGATGCTGAGGGAGGAGGTGTTGCTGGCGATCAGCGCCTGGGGGCCGACCCGCCGCCCCACGGCGGCCAGCAAATCCTGCTTGAGGGCCAGGTCTTCCGGCGCGGCCTCGATGACCACCGCCACCCGGCCCCACCCCTCCTCCAGGGCGTCCAGGTGGCCGATGGTCTCCAGGCGCCCCAGGCGGGCGGCCGCCGTACCCGGAGGAACGCGGCCCTCCCGCTCGTGGCGCTCCCAGGCGGCGGCCAGGCGCTGCCGGGTCCGCTCCAGGGCCGCCGCGGACACGTCATAGAGGAGGACGGGGTAGCCCGCCTCGACGGCGACCCGGGCGATGCCACCGCCCATGGTGCCCGCGCCCAGCACGGCGATCCAGGTGGGCCCGGCCTCCCCCGCGCCGCCCCGGATGGGTGCGGCCCCGGCGGCCACCCCCGGCGCCGGGGCCGGCACGTGCAGGCCGCCGGTGCCCGTCGCGGCCGGTTCGTCCCGCCCGTCCCGGCCACACCGCCCCGCCCGCCCGGGGTTTACCATGGTGTCCGGAGAGCCGTTTGCGATGGCGGACGCCTCCTGCCAGGTCACCGGCCCTTCCCCCCGTCAGCGGCCTTGGAAGCGGGGCTCCCGCTTCTCCAGGAAGGCCCGCACGCCTTCGGCGTGGTCGGCGGTGTGGCCGGCGATCTCCTGCAGGTAGGCCTCGTATTCCAGCACCTCCGCCAGGGCGGCGCCCGCGGCGAAGTTGAAGGCCCGCTTGGCCAGCCCCATGGCCCGGGTCGCCCCGGCGGCCAGTCGCTGGGCCCACTCCCGGGTGGCGGCGGCCAGCTCGTCGTGGGGGACGACCCGGTTGACCAGGCCGATGCGCAGGGCTTCGTCGGCCGGCACCAGGTCGCCGAAGAAGGCCATCTCCAGGGCCTTGCCCAGGCCGACCAGCTGCAGGAGGAACAAGCTGGTGCCCGAGTCGGGGGCCAGGCCGACCCGGACGAACACCTGGCCAAACCGGGCCTGGTCCGAGGCGATGCGCAGGTCGCAAGCCAGCGCCAGTCCCAGCCCGGCGCCCGCCGCCACGCCGTTGACCGCCGCCAGGACGGGCTTCTCCATGGTGCGGACCTTGAGGATCAGCGGGTTGTATCGCTCCCGCAGCGAGGCGATGAAGGATTTCTCGCCGCCCTCCTGCCGGCCCTTGAGGTCCTCGCCGGCGGAGAAGGCCCGGCCCGCGCCGGTCAGCACCACACAGCGGACCTCCGGGTCCCGCTCCGCCCGGCGCAGGACGTCCAGCAGCTCATCGGTCATCGTGCGGTTGAAGGCGTTGAGCACCTCCGGCCGGTTGAGGGTGACGGTCAGGACGCCCCCGTCCCGCTCGGCCAGGATGGTGGTGTACGGACCCTCGCCGTTGGCCATGGCTCCCATCCCCTCCCGCTGGCTGGGCTCCCGCCCGTTGCGGGCGTCATCTCCTAAGGCATTGGCCGG
>DATCLH010000088.1:0-1537 GCA_036564035.1 Thermaerobacter sp. | reverse complement strand
CGCTCGACGAAGTCGGGCACCACCTCGGGGTCGGTCAGGACCACGTCCCAGTCCTCGACCCGGATCTCCTCCTCGACCCCGCCGATCTTGCCCAGCTCGCCCTCCACGGACACCCCCACGGCGTGGGCGGCCTCCACCGCCTTGGCGGTCAGGCGCACGTTCTCCTCGTAGGGCAGGTGGGAGCCGTCGAACATCACCGAGGTGAAGCCGTAGCGCAGGCACTCCATCACCTGCTCGAAGCTGGGGCCGTGGTCCAGGTGCAGGCAGATGGGCACCCGGGCCTCTTCGGCCGCCGCCAGCACCAGGGCCCGGATGTAGCGGATGCCCGCGTACTTGATGGCGCCCTGGCTGGCCTGGAGGATCACGGGCGACCGCTCCTCCTCGGCCGCGGCGATGATGGCCTGGATGATCTCCATGTTGTTGACGTTGAAGGCGCCCACGGCGTAGTCGCGCTTGCGGGCGTCCTCCAGAAGCTCGATGCCGGTGACCAGCGGCATGTTGGGGATCACCTCGCCCGAGGGGTAGTCCACACCGCTCCCACGATAACAGGAAAGCCCAGGTCCGGGAAAGGGACGAACCGGCCCCGGCGCCCTGGGCCGGCCCGCTCACGGCCGCGGCGGGCGGGAGAGCCCGCTGTGGCCGGGCCGCACCGCCCGGAACCACAGGGACTCCCCCGTCGACAGCAGGACCCGCACCCCGCCCGTGGCATGCTCCGGGCGGACGCGCTCGACATGGTGCAGGAGCACGACCAGCTCCCCCGCCGCGCCTTCCAAGCCCAGGCCCGGCCCGGCCGCATCCCGGACCAGGCCCCGGAAGGAGGACGCCACGTCGGCCACCACCACGTGGCCGCCGCCGAATTCGACCCACACGTCCAGGGTGGCCCCCCGGTCGACGGCCTCCAGCAGGTCCAGCAAGGGTCCCAGCCGCCGCGTGATCCCGGACAGGGACGGGTCGGCGGCCTCCAGGCGTTCCAGCTCCAGTTCGAGGTCCAGCCGGCGGCGGCTGGTCACCGGCCGGCGGCCTCCCCGGCCGGTTCGTCCCCTGGGGCCGGCGGTTCCGCGACGGGGGGCTGCAAGGCCTCCAGCTGCTCCCAGATGGCGGGGTACGCCTTGCGCAGGTTGATGGGCTTGCCCCGCCGGTCGATGAAGGCGTGGCGGGTCTCCCCCTCGGCCACCACCCGGTCGCTGCCGGCCGCCCGCAACCGGTAGGCGAAGTCCATGCGGGTCGGGGTCAAGCGGGTGAGCGCCACATCCAGCTCCAGCTCGTCGTCGTAGTCCACGGGGCGCAGGTAGCGGCATCCGGCTTCCAGGACCGGGAGGAACACGCCCTCATCCTCCAGCCGGCGGTAGGAGAGGCCCAGGCGGCGGATCAGCTCCGTCCGCCCGTCGGTGAACCAGTCGAAGTAGCGGGCGTAGTAGGCCCGGCCCATGCGGTCCGTCTCGCCGTAGCGCACCCGGAGCCGGAGGGTCCAGCGGGTCACGGGCATCAACGGGCATCGCCTCCACCGCCTTCCACGATAGCACCCCGGGGGCGCTCC
>DATCLH010000087.1:0-1645 GCA_036564035.1 Thermaerobacter sp. | reverse complement strand
CCGCGACGTGCCCAGCGGGGTCCGGGCCCAGCCCCTGGGGACCGCCGAGACCGAGGCGGGCGCCCGGCAGCGGGCCCGCCGGGTCCTGGAGGCGGTGCCGGAGGCGGACCTGGGGGTCGGCCTGGAAGGCGGTGTGGATCCCGGCGGGTTCCTCCTCAGCGCCTGCTGCGTCCGGGACCGCTGGGGCCGGGAGAGCGTGGCCTGGAGCCTCCGGATGCCCCTGCCGCCCCAGGTGGTGCGGGCGGTTCTGGACGGGGAGGAACTCGGCCCCCTGCTGGAACGCCTGGGCGGCGTGCCGGGCATCGGGCGCGGGCCCGGGGCGGTGGGCCTCTTCACCCGGGGCCTGGTCGACCGCACCCAGCTATGGGCCATGGCCGTGGCCGGCGCCCTGGCGCCGTGGCTGACGCCCCAGTGGCGGTGGTTTGAAGGACCCGCCCCCTGACATCAGACGTTCAACGCCCCCTGCTGGGCCCAGTGGCGGGCGATCCGCTCCAGCTGGCGGGCGTGGACGTTGTCGTGCAAGCCCACGAAGTGGATCCACTGGGCCGCGTTGAAGGGCCAGCCGTAGAGGGGGTGGGGCTCGATCACCCGCTCCACGTCGTACCGGGGCAGGTCCTGGAGGATCGCCTCGAGGCGCCGGCGGCTGGTGGCCAGTTCCTCCGCCACCTCCTGGTCGTCCCAGCGGCCCCGGGGTTCGGCCCAGACGGGCGCGGTGTAGGTCTTGCCCTCGGCGTCCAGCATGACCGGGCGGGCGTCGACCCACTGGATGGGGAGGCCGCGGCTCATCCGGCCCTCCCGCCGCGCCCGCTCCAGCATCCGCTCCAGCAGATCCCCACAAAAGCGTTCGGTCAGCACCAGGTGTTCCAGGTTGTCCAGCACCGACCAGCGATCGGGGGCCGGCCGTTCCCGCCACAGGGACCGGGGCACCCCGCCGGCCAGCCGCAGCACCTTGCGCCGCGCGTGGTCGATGTAACTCTGCAGGTCTTCCAGGGTGTGCACCGGCATGGCGGGCACCTCCCATCGGCCGTCCGGCCGTCCAAGTCCCCTGGTAAGGTTTGTTCGTATTGTACCCCGGGAACGGGGGTCATGCGCGCGGCGGGCGGCCAGCGGTGGCGGACCCGGGGCGAGTGGTGGCCGGTGGCCAGCAGGCGGTGGTGGAAGCAAAGGACCCGGCCGCCGGGCCGGGTCCTCTCTTTCACCGGGATCGTGTCCACCGGGATCGGGCGGGCACCGGACGGCCCGCGCCCCCGCGGGCCGTCCGGCCTCCGGTTCAGGCGAACTCCTTGAGGATCTCCTGCCAGTGCTCGGGCTCGTACTCCAGCCGGGCCTGGACCAGCGGCTCCTCGGCGTAGCCGGGCAGCAGGTCCTGGTAGGAGGGCTGGCTGTCGTTGATGTAGATCCGGCCGATGACCAGCTCGTCGTACCTGCGCACCGTCTCCACGGCCAGGTCGTAGTTGCGCGGGTCGTAGTTGGGGTCCTCGTCCAGGTTGACCAGGTTCTCCTTGTAGAAGTCGTAGGTGTTCACCTTGTTGTACGTCACGCACGGGCTGATGCAGTTGACCAGGGAGAAGCCCTTGTGCTGGATCGCCTCGGCGATGATCTCCGCCATGTGGTCCGGATGGGACGAGAAGGCCTGGGCCAGGTA
>DATCLH010000086.1:0-2057 GCA_036564035.1 Thermaerobacter sp. | reverse complement strand
ATCGTGGGCCGCGACGTGACGGGCCTGGGGGCCTTCTAGCCCGCGGGCCTTTGGGGGATGGCGCGCGCCGGCTGCGCGGGAGGGGTGCGGTGATGGGAGAGGGGAAGGTGGCCCTGGTCACCGGTGCGGGGTCGGGCATCGGCCGGGCGACGGCCCTGGCCTTCGCCCGCCGCGGCGTGCGGGTCGTGGTGGCCGACCTCGATCCGGAGGGGGGCGAGGCGACCGTGGCCGCCCTGCGGGCCGAGGGCGGGGAGGGCCGGTTCGTCCGGGTCGACGTGGGCGATCCGGCCCAGGTGGAGGCCATGGTCCAGGCATGCCTGGACGCCTTCGGGCGGCTGGACTACGCCTTCAACAACGCGGGCACCGGCGGGGCGGTGATGGGGCGGACGGGCGACTACCCGCTGGACGACTGGGAGCAGGTGCTGCGGGTCAACCTGACCGGCGTGTTCCTCTGCCTGAAGTACGAGCTGCCCGTCATGGCCCGGCAGGGCGGCGGCGCCGTGGTCAACAATGCCTCCGCAGCGGGCCTGGTGGGCCTGCCCAAGGCCCCCGCCTACACCGCCTCCAAGCACGGGGTCGTGGGCCTGACCCGGGCGGCGGCCTGGGAGTACGCCCGCTACGGCGTGCGGGTCAACGCGGTCTGCCCCGGGTGGACGGAGACGCGGCTGGTGACCGAGGGGGTCTTCGGCGCCGGGACGAACCCGGCCGTGCGGGAGCAGCTGGTGCAGCCCATCGCCCTGCGGCGCCTGGGCCGGCCGGAGGAGGTGGCGGAGGCCGTCGTCTGGCTGTGTTCCGATGCGGCCTCCTTCGTGACCGGTGCCGCCCTGCCGGTGGACGGCGGGATCACGGCCCTTTGAGGGTGCTACTCGTCGCCCAGCAGGCCGAAGCTGCCCTCCCAGGGCCGGATCAGGCCGATGGGGCAGCGGCGGTCGCCCTGGCCCAGGGGGTTGTCCCGCAGGATGGCCAGCAGCAGCCGCCAGGGGAACGGGTGGGAACTGGCGCGGATGGTGCCGCCGTTGTCGTTGATGTCGACGATGTGCACCGGCGCGCCCAGGGCCTCGGCCAGCTCCCGGGCGATGGCCAGGGCCTCGGCCCGGCGCAGGGGCGGCAGGACGTAGCCCTCGTAGGGGCTGCCCGCCCGCATGCCGTCCAGGGAGCGGGCGCCGGGGCCGGCCACGTGGTAGAACACGCCGCGGATGCCCAGCGGCCGGGTCACCGCAGCGGCAGCGGCCGCCGCCAGGATCCGCAGCCGGCCGGTCTCCTCGATGGCCACCTGCATCTTGTGGGGGACGGACAGGCCCTGCCCCCAGCCGGTGGGCCGGACGTACCGGGCCAGCAGGGTGGCCAGGGCGCCGGGCCGCACCTGGTGGGCGGGGATCATCCGCCCCCGGACGGCGATGACGGCCGTCTCGCTGACGATGGCGTGGTCGCCGGGGCGCAGGTGGGGGGCCAGGTACCGGCGCAACACGGCGGCCAGGTCCTCGCCCCGCTGGAACCAGTGGGTGCGGACGACGATCCGCTCGAAGGCGTGGGGGCCGATGCGGACCCGGCTGAGGAAGACCTCGCCGGGCTCCGTCCCGGCGGCGGTACGGGCCGGTGCGATCGTCCCGGCGGCGGTACCGGCCGGCGCGATTTCGGTTGGCGCGGCTTCGGGGGCCGTGCCGGCCGGCCCGGTGGCAACGGCCACGCCGGCAAGCTCGGCTGCGGCCGCCACGCCCGGTGCCGCGGCCGCTCCCGGCTGCCCGGCCCGGCCGGTCTCCATCGCTCGATCAAGCCCGGTAAGCCCGGTGTCCCGGGCGTCCGGATCCGGCGCGCCCGGGCCCCCGTCCGGCTCCCGCCGGGGCTGGGCGGGTGTGGCCGGCTCGGGGCGCGGGTAGACCGCCGGCTCGACGACTTCTGATGGCGCCACCACGGTGTCGGGCTCCTCCCGCGGCCAGCGATCGGGTTCCACCTCGGGCCGCGGCAGGGTGGCGGGCTCGTGCCCCGGGAACGTGTAGGGTTCGCCGGGGAGCCGGGCCTCCGCGGCGCCGCCGGGGTCCGGTACCGAGGGGGTTGCA
>DATCLH010000085.1:0-5390 GCA_036564035.1 Thermaerobacter sp. | reverse complement strand
GTCGCCGCCCTCCTCCGCCTCGGTGACCCCCGCCGCCTTGAGCATGTCGAAGAGCCGGGCGTGGCTCAGGCGCGCCACCTCCGGCCGGCGGCGCACGATCTCCAGGTACTCGGCAAAGGTGCCCTCCCAGCGCAGCCGGGCCTCCTCCTCCCGGTGACGGCGGAGGAGCTCGTGCAGGTTCGTCCCCATACCCTCTCACCCCTTCTCTCCCGCGGGAACCGACAGCACCACGTCCCGGCCGTCGACCCGCGTCTCCAGGTGGACGGGGCGCCGCCACAGGCGCTCCACGTGGGCCAGGGCCTGCCGCGCCTCGTCCAGGTCCAGCTCCCGCCCGTCGAAGATGTGCCGCAGCAACAGCTCGCCCCGGCCCCGGTAATCGCCGTCGACCACCGCGATCAGGGGGAAGCCGCCGCGGACGCGGCTCAGGACGAGCAGGTCGCGGACCCGGGTCCAGTCGTCCTCCACGATCACCCACTGGTCGCCCTGGCGGGCGTAGATGTAGAGGTTGCAGGCTTCGGCCACGTGCTGGTCCAGGTGGTTGCGCAGAAAGGCGACGTCGTCTTCGTTCTCCAGGATGAACCGGGCCTCGTCCCAGCCCCGGGTGGCCAGGATCCGCTCCCAGGTGTGATAGCCGACGGCGTAGGGGTTGAAGGTGAAGGGCGACGAGGCCTGGATCGTCGCGTGGAGCCGGGCGAATTCCGTGTAGTCGCCGTCGGGCAGGTCCAGGCGGCGGAGGATCCGGGTGTGGGCGATGCAGGCCCACCCCTCGTTCATCACCTTGGTCCGGATCTGGGGCCAGAAGTAGAGCCGCTCCGCCCGCACCATGGCCAGCAGGTCCCGCTCCCAGTCCTCCAGGTGGGGCGCGTGGTGCTGGATGAAGAAGAGCACGTCCTCGAAGGGCTCCTCGGGTCGCAAGGGCGGCACGGCCCCATCGTCCCCCAGCCACGGGTCGGTGTGGGGTTCCAGGGCCAGGGCCGCATCGAGGATCTTCTCCACCGCCTCGACGCCATGGTCGTACTCGTAGCGGCGAACCCGCTCGGCGTGGACGGCCGCCAGGTCGGCCATGTCCCGGCCGGCCCGGCGGAAGAAGACGTTGTGGTGGAAGAAGTCGGCATGGCCGGCCACGTGGGCGGCCACGAACAGGTTCTCGAAGAAGGTGTTGCTCTCCAGCAAAAAGGCCTGGCACGGCTCGGCGTGGATGACTAGCTCGTAGATCCGGTGCAGGCCGTAGTCGTGCCGGGTCTTCAACAGGTGATAGGCCTTGCCGTGGCTCCAGTGGGTGAAACGGCCGGGCAGGCCATAGGCCGCCACCTCGTAGACCACCGGGGCCGGGACCACCTCGAAGTGGGTCGGCAGGGGGTCGAACCCCAGCTCCCGGGCGACGGCCCAGATCCGCTCCAGGTGGGGCAGGAGGCGCTCGGCCCCGGGCCCCGCGGCGGTGACGCCGGCCGCGGTCATGGCCGTTCACCCCCCGGACCCGACCCGGGCCGGGCCGGTTCACCGGCACCGCACGGCATCCCACCGCCCGGGCCGCCCGGGGCGCCCCGGGCGCTCGGGCGGGCCCACAAGGTCACGCCCGGCGCGGGCGGAAGAAGGTCGCGGGCCACCGCGGCCCGGGCTCCGGCGCCGGTGGCCGGGCCGCCGGCACCGGCGGCCGGTTCGACCCCCTCCGGCGTGGCCCGGAAGATGGTCTTGAGGGCGGTGTAGATGTCCTCCCGGCGGGTCATCTTCACCCGGACGAACCGGGGGTGGCGGACCCGCTCGAAGGCCGTCATCAGCGGTGACCGGTAACCGCTCTCGTTGATCTCGCCGTAGGCGAAGAGGTTCGCCGTCTCCGCCAGCTGCTGGGCCAGCTGGACGCACAGCCCGTTGTCGCTCTCCCCCCAGTTGTCCCCGTCGGAGAAGTGGATGGCGTAGATGTTCCAGCCGTCGGGCGGGTAGCGCTCGGCCACGATGTCCAGGGCCAGCCGGTACGCCGAGGACACCCGGGTGCCGCCGCTCTCGCCCAGGTGGAAGAACCGCTCCTCGTCGACCTCCTGGGCCTCGGTGTGGTGGGTGATGAAGACCCGCTCCACGTCCTGGTACCGGCTCTGGAGGAACCGGTTCATCCAGAAGAAGAAGGTGCGGGACATCCACTTCTTGAACTCACCCATGCTGCCCGAGACGTCCCGCATGGCGACGACCACCGCCCGGGCGTGGGGGCGGGGTTCGTCCCGCCAGCTGCGGTAGCGCAGGTCTTCCCGGCGGAAGGGTCCCAGGCGGGCCTCCCCCCGGCGGGCGTGGCGCTTGAGGTTTTCCTTCAAGGCCCGCCGCAGGTCGGCCCGGCTCAGGGGCCCCGCCCGGGTCACCTCGGTGAACCGCGGCCGCCGGGCATCGAGGACCGGCTGGCGCCGCGGCTTCAGGTTGGGCAGCTCCAGCTCCTCGAAGAAGATGGACTCCAGCTCGTCCAGGGTCACTTCCGTCTCGTAGTAGTCGGTCCCCGGCTCCTGCCCGGCCCCGTGGGGGTCCCCCGCCCCGCCGGGCTCCGCCGGCTGCCGGGCCAGCACGTCCCCCTTGCGGCTGCCGCCCTGCCCCTGCCCCACCTGGGGATTGCGGGTGGTGCTGAAGCGGAACCGGTACTCCCGCAGGGAGCGGACGGGTACCTTGACCACCCGGCGGCCGTCGGTGGTCAGCAGCGAGTCGTCGGTGATCAGATCGGCCAGGTTCTCACGGATGGCGGCGCGCACCTTCTCCTGGTGCCGCGCCTGGTCGACGGGCCCCTTGCGGTGCAGGGACCAGTCGATGACGCCCCGCGGCATGGACCTCACCCCCTCGCGGTATGTACGGGGTCGACGGGCGGCCGCCGCCTGGCGGCGACCGGCGAGGGTGGGGGTTTTTCCGGTTCTATGTGGCCGGAGGGGGCGTCATGCCGCCCGGACAATCCAGATCCTGGGCGTCCCGGACCGCCCGGCGCCGCCCGGGGCCGTTATGTAAGCGGGGTTCGTCAGGGTGGGAAGAACCGGCCGGCAGGGGTGGAAATCCCAGGGAGTTCGTCCCGGGACGGGCACCGGGGCGACCTACCGCTATGGAACCGGGGCGGCCCACCGCACGGAAAGGGAAGGGGCGGGAGCGGGAACCGGCCCCTAACGGTCCTCAACCGCACATCAACCTCAGGGACCGGGGTCCGCCGGAGCGGGACGGAGGCCGCCCGCTCACGCGGGGCGGGGCGCAGGCCGCCGGCCTCAACCCACGGGGCGGGACGGAGATCGCCCGCCTCGGCCCGAACACCGGGGGTTCCCCGGCCGGGTCCCCCGGGGCGGCGCCCCGGTACCCCACGGCCGCCCGCGGTTGCCCCGGCCGTTGCCGTCCTGGTGGCAGTGTATGCACGGGGACGGGTGGTGGCTCATGTCCAGCGGTCCCGGACGCCCCGCTCGTCGACCACAAGCCACAGGTTGTCGATCAACCGGGTCGAGCCGAGCCGCCCGGCCACCAGCAGCAGGATCTCGCCCTCGGCGATGGCGACGGGCTCCAGGGTGCTGGCGGCCACGGCCGCCGCGTACTCCGGCTCGAGCCGCGGCTCGCTGGCCAGGACCGCCTCCATGGCCTCCACCACCGCCGCGGCCTGCCGCTCGCCGCCTTCCAGCCGCCGGCGGCCGGCCTGCAGGGCCCGGTAGAGGACCGGCGCCGCCCGCCGTTCCTCGGCATCCAGGTAGACGTTGCGCGAGCTCATGGCCAGGCCGTCGGACTCCCGCACCGTCGGGCAGACCACCACCTCCAGGGGGAAGTCCAGGTCCGCCACCATCCGGCGGATGATCACCGCCTGCTGGGCGTCCTTCTGCCCGAAATAGGCGCGGTCGGGCTGCACCAGGTGGAACAGCTTGGTCACCACGGTCACCACGCCGCGGAAGTGGCCGGGGCGCCGGGCACCCTCCCAGCGACGGGCCAGGTCGCCCACGTCGACGAAGACGCCGGGCTGCCCGTGGGGGTACATGGCCTCGACGGGCGGGTGGAACAGGAGGTCCGCACCGGCCCCCGCGGCCAGGGCCATGTCCCGGTCCAGGTCCCGGGGGTAGCGGGCGAAGTCCTCCTGGGGGCCGAACTGCAGCGGGTTGACGAACACGCTGACCACCACCCGCCGGCATTCCGCCCGCGCCCGGCGGATCAGGGAGAGGTGACCGTCGTGGAGGTAGCCCATGGTGGGGACGAACCCCACCAGCCCGTCGGGATCGGCCCGGCGCCAGCCGGCGATCCGCTGCCGCAACGTGGCGATGTCCTGCACCAGCTCCATGGCGTCCCTCCTGATGGATGACCGGCCAGGCAACGGGCCGCCCAGGCGAGGAGCCGCCCAGGTAAGGAGCGGGGCTCGTGGAGACCTCCCTGTCGCCCGGTAAGGTCAATGTTTGAGTAGGTCTCGCCGAACCGCCCGAACCGCCCGGTCTGGTCAAGGTCTGAGAAGGTCCCGCCTAGCGGGGCCCGTAGGGCGCCTCCCCACCGTCCTCCGCCAGCCCGTCGCCGTGAATGGCCGCCTGGGCAGGGGGCTCGGCGCCGCCGGGTCCCGGCCCCTCGGGTCCCGGCCCCTCCACCCCGCCCCGTTCCGGCCGCAGGTCCAGCCGCTGCAGCACCTCGGGCGGCAGGTGGTAGCTGTGTTCGTCCGTGGGGAAGGTGCGGCGGCGCACGTCGGCGGCGTACCGCTGCAGGGCCTCCAGGGCCAGCTGGCCCAGCTCGGCGTAGCGGCGGGCAAAACGGGGCACCCGGCCCTGGGTGAGACCCAGGAGGTCGTGAAGGACCAGCACCTGCCCGTCGCAGTCGGGACCGGCGCCGATGCCGATGGTGGGGATCCGCAGGCGGCGGCTGACCGCGGCCGCCAGTTCCCGGGGGACCATCTCCAGCACCAGGGCGAAGGCCCCGGCCTGCTCCAGGGCGACGGCGTCGTCCAGCAAGCGGCGGGCCTCCTCCTCGTCCCGCCCCTGGACCCGGTAGCCGCCCAGGGCGTGGACCCGCTGGGGGAGGAGCCCCAGGTGGCCCATCACCGGGATGCCGGCATCGGTCAGCCGCCGGACCACCTCCAGCACCCGCCCGGCCCCCTCCAGCTTGACGGCCTCGGCCCCTCCCTCTTGCACCAGCCGTCCGGCCGCCTTGAGGGCGTCCTCGACGGACAGGTGGAAGGTCAGAAAGGGCATGTCCGCCACCAGCAGGGCGCGCTCGGTCCCCCGGCGCGCGGCCCGGGTGTGGTGGAGGATGTCGTCCAGGGTGACGAAGACCGTGGTGGGGTGACCGAGCACCACGTTGCCCACAGAGTCGCCGACCAGGATCATGTCGACGCCGGCGGCGTCGGCCAGCCGGGCGAAGGGATAGTCGTAGGCCGTCACCATGACCAGGGGGCGGCCCTGTTCCTTGGCTTCGAGCACCGT
>DATCLH010000084.1:0-2101 GCA_036564035.1 Thermaerobacter sp. | reverse complement strand
GGCCCGCACCCGGCGTGCCGCCCCGCCCGCTTGCCGGCCCGCCTGGCGGTATCGCACGCCGGCGGCACGGCCGATCGGTGCCAACCCCGCGGCGGGCGGCGACCGGCGGGTGAGCGGGCGGCTTACAGGGCGCGGGCCTGGCGGTGGCCGCCTGCCGCCAGGCGTCCCTCCAGCTGCTCCATCCGCCGGCCCAGCGGACCCGGGGGAAGGGCCGCTGCGGCCGCCCCGGACGATCCAGCCCCACCGGCCTGCCCGGCCGCCGGACCCGCCTTGGCGGTTGCCGGGGCCACCCGCCACAGCCGGCGTCGCCGCTCCCAGAGCCGCCGGGCTTCGGCCAGGCTGTGGGCCGCCCGCTCCCGGTCGCCCAGCTGGAGCCACAGCTCGGCCAGGTCCAGCCAGGGCTCGATGGGAGCCAGGGGGTGATGGGCGTCGCAGAGGGCCGCCAGCAGGGCAACGGCCTCCGCCCACCGCTTCTGGCGGCGGTAGAGGGGGACGAGGCGCCGGGCGATGGCGCTGACCGCGGCCCGGCCGGAGGCCAGGGCGAGGGCCCGTTCATACCAGGCGACGGCGACCGCGCCGTCCACCCGTTCCCACTCCCGGCCGGCGGCCAGGGCCTCCTCCCACCGGACGGCCCGGGCCGGGCCGCCCGCCAGCCAGCCGCCCACCCGGGCGGTGATCCCCACCAGGGACAACAGGTCCAGGCGGTTGTGCCGGAGGACAGGCGCCAGGATGGACAGGGCCTCCGCCGGCGGGGACCCCGCGGCACCGGAGGCCGCATGCAGGAAGTCGGCGAAGCGGGCGGGGATCTCCGCGCCGGCCACGTCCCCCCGGCGGGTGAAGCCCAGCAGCCGCTGCTCCAGGGCCCGCAGGTTCACCCGCCGGCCCGGTGCCGCCCAGAGCCGCCGGGCCGGGTACAGCAGGTCGAAGTGGGCGCGGAGGGCGGGCGGATCCTCCCGGTTCCACCGCCAGCGGGTCTCCAGCATGGGCCAGTCGAACCCCCGGCCGTTGAAGGTCACCAGCCAGGGCCGTTCCACCACCCGGCGGGCCAGGGCGGCTAGCCAGCCCCGTTCCGTGCCGGGCTCCAGGTCCGGGATCAACAGCTGCTCCACGTGGAGGGCCGGCCGGCCACCGCCCCCGGGCGCGGGCCCGAACCAGGCCAGGCCGGCCAGAAAGGGCCGGTGGCCCGCGGCCACCGCCAGGCCGGTGGTCTCCAGGTCGAGGAAGAGCAGGCTCCCGGGCCCGGGCGGCACCGGCTGGCGCCGCCCGGCGGGCCCGGCCACGGCAGCGAGAAGCGCCAGCGAGCGCTCCAGGGCGGCCCACCAGGTCCCCGGATCCTCCCGCCCATGGACGAAATCCGCCGGGTACACCGTCCGCCACGACCAGGCGGGGCCGGCCCCGGTGGCCACAGGGACGAAGGGGCCAGGAGCCCCGTCCCCGGCCTTCGCCGGATCCAGAGGCTCTTCCGTCTCCGGCGGCCCGGCGGGCGCCCCTTCCCGGTCCGGCGGCGCGGAGGCCCGGGCCTTGAGGACCAGCCGCCCTGCGGCCTTGAGGGCCCGCAGCTCCTCGAGCCGGTCCTTGCCCGCGCTCATGCCCGGGCCGCCTCCCCGACCAGCTGCTCCAGCAGCCGGCGGGCGGCCGCCTTGGCCCCCGGCCCGCTCTCCGTCTCGGGCCCGGTGCAGGCGGGACAGCCCGCCTCGCAGGGGCAGGCGTCGATGGCCTCGGCCGCCGCCTGCCAGAGCAGGGGCAGGATGTCGTAGGCCTTGTCGGCCAGGCCGACCCCGCCGGGGTAGGCGTCGTAGAGGAACAAGGTCGGCCGCCCGGTGAAGGGCGAGCGCAGCTGGGCCACGGTCCCCAGGTCCCGGCGGTCGCAAAGCAGGTACAGCGGCGCCAGGTGCCCCAGCAGGTGGGCCAGCCCCTGCAGGCCGGCCTGGAGGACCGACGGGTCCATGCCGGCCGGTTCGTCCGTCAAGGCGACCCAGCAGGCGGCGGTGTGCATCTCCAGCTCCGGCAGGTGGATCCGGCCCCAGCCCACGTTCTCGTGGGTGAAGAGCTTGATCTTCTTGAACAGGGTGGCCCGGGCGATGACGGCCACCTCCCCCCG
>DATCLH010000083.1:0-11480 GCA_036564035.1 Thermaerobacter sp. | reverse complement strand
GCCCCGCCCCCGCCCCGGACGGGGCGACTGGGCCCTTGAGCCGGTCTCCCCTTCGCCCTTCATCGGGCCCCCGCCGGTTCGTCCGCGGCATGGGCCGGCCGGTCGGGTCCCTCCCCGGGCCCGTGGACCGCTCCCCGTTGTCGGGGCCCCCCATCCGGCGGCGCAGAGGCCGGCTGGCACCGTGGGCAGAAGTGGGCCGTTCGCCCACCCAGGCGCAGGGTGGCGATGGGCGTGCCGCAGCGGGGGCAGGGCTCCCCCGCCCGGTCGTAGACGGCCAGGCGCCGGGCAAAGCGGCCCTGCCGGCCCAACCCGTCCCGGTAGTCGGAAAAGGTGGTCCCGCCGGCGTCCACCGCCTCCCGCAGGACGGCGCGGATGGCCCGGACCAGGCGGGCGACCTCCCGGCCCGCCAGCTGACCCGCCGACCGGGCGGGGTGGATCCGGGCGCGGAACAGGGCCTCGTCGGCGTAGATGTTGCCCAGGCCCGCCACCACCCGCTGATCGAGGAGCAGGGCCTTGATCGGCGCCCGCCGTCCCGCCAGGCGCCGGGCCAGCTCGGCGGCGGAGAAGCGCGGGCCCAAGGGCTCCGGCCCCAGGGTCCGCAGGCCCTCCAGCCCGGGGACGGGACCCGTTCTTCCGGCGCCAGCTCCTCTTCCGGCTTCCCTCGGGCCCGGTGCCAGCGGGTCTTTGTCCAGGAGGTACAACCGGCCGAAGCGGCGGACGTCGGAGAAGCGCAGCTCGTCCCAGGGGACCGGCCCGGCCGGGTTCGACCCGGCCGGGCCGCGATGGGGATCCCCCGCGAGCTCGACGATCACGTGGGTGTGGGGCGGTAGGGGTTCCTCCCGCCGCGCCAGGGTGAGGCGGCCGGTCATCCGCAGGTGGATGACCAGCCAGCGCCGGCCGCCGGCCGGTTCGTCCTGCCGGGACGCGCCGTCCCCGTCCCGGGCGAACTCCACGATCAGGTACTTGCCGCGGCGGGTGAAACGGTGGAACCGGGCCCCCCGCAGGGCCCGGTCCAGGGCGGCGGGCGTCGCCCCGACCACCACCTCCGGGCGCAGCACCCGGACGCCGGCGACCCGGACGCCCGACAGGTGCCGCTCCAGATCGCGCCGGATGGTCTCCACCTCCGGGAGCTCAGGCACCGGCGTCGATCGCCTCCATCTCGTACCAGTTGGCGCCCGCCTTGACCTCCACCACCAGGGGCACGTCGAGGCGGAAGGCCCCCTCCATCTCCCGGCGCAACAGGGCGGCGACGGCGTCCACCTCGGCCTCCGGCGCCTCCACCAGGAGCTCGTCGTGGACCTGGAGGACGATGCGGGCCCGCAGCCCCTCGGCCCGCAGGGCCTGGTGGACGCGGATCATCGCCAGCTTCATGATGTCCGCCGCCGTGCCCTGGATCGGGGTGTTGATGGCGACCCGCTCGGCGTTCTGGCGGATGTGGTAGACCCGGTGCCGGATCTCCGGCACGGGGCGGCGCCGCCCCAGCAGGGTCGTCACCTCGCCGTGTTGCCGCGCCCGCCGCACCATCTCCTCCATGTACCGCTTGACCCCGGGATAGCGCTCGAAGTAGCGGTCCATGAAGCGGCGGGCGTCGGCCCGGTCGATACGCAGGGCCCGGGCCAGGCCGAAGTCCGTCTGGCCGTAGGCGAGGCCGAAGTTGACCGCCTTCGCCACCCGGCGCTGCTCGGGCGTCACCTGCGCCAGGGGCACGCCGAAGATCTCGCTGGCCGTGCGGGCGTGGACGTCCTGGCCCTGGGCGAAGGCCTCCACCAGGCCGGGGTCGCCGCTGTAGTGGGCCAGGACCCGCAGCTCGATCTGGGAGTAGTCGGCCGCCACCAGCCGGTGGCCCGCCGGCGCCACGAAGGCGCGGCGCAGGGAGCGGCCGGGTTCGTCCCGGATCGGGATGTTCTGCAGGTTGGGCTGGGTGCTGGAGAGCCGGCCCGTGGCGGCCACCGTCTGCTGGAAGGTGGTGTGGACCCGGCCGTCGGGGCCGATGTGCTCGGCCAGGCCGTCCACGTAGGTCCCCTGCAGCTTGACCAGGGACCGGTACTCCAGCACCAGCTCGGCGATGGGGTGGTGGGCCGCCAGGGTCTCCAGCACCTCGGCGTCGGTAGAGTAGCCCGTCTTCGTCTTCTTCACCACCGGCAGGCCCAGCCGCTCGAAGAGGATCTGGCCCAGCTGCTGGGTCGAGTTGATGTTGAAGGTCTCGCCCGCCAGCTCGTAGATCTGCTCGGCCAGCTCCTGGCTGCGCCGGGTGAAGAGGCGGCCCAGTTCCTCCAGCTGGCGCCGGTCGACGGCGATGCCGGCCTCCTCCATGGCGGCCAGCACGGGCACCAGGGGCAGCTCGATCTCGCGGTAGACCCGCTCCAGGCCCCGGGCCGCCAGCTCCGCTTCCACGGCCTCCCGCAGCCGGGCGCACAGGGCCGCGTCCCGGCCCAGCAGGGCCACCGTCCGGCAGGCGGGGTCGGTCGGCCGGTCGGCAGGCCCCTCCTCCAGGTCCCAGCCGAAGAACTGGCGGGCCGTGTCCACCAGGTGATAGCGGTTGCGCACCGGGTCGAGGAGGTAGGCGGCCAGCTTGAGGTCGGCCGCCGGGGCCCCGGCCGGGCCACCCGGCGGGCCGCCTGCCGCCGCGGCGTGGCGCAGGAACAGCCGGTACAGGGGTTTGAGGTCGAACCCGGCCAGCGGCCGGCCCGCCAGGGCCTCCAGGATGGCCCCGGCCGCCGGGGCGGCGCCCGGGTCCCCGTCGTCCCCGGCCAGCCAGGCGGCCGCCCGCTGGCCCACCGCCAGCCCGATCCCCGCCAGGGACGGGCCGGCCGCCCCGGGTGCGGCCTCCCCGGCCTGGGCATCGTCCAACCAGGCCGCCACCACCGTCACCGGTGGCGCCGCGGCACCCGGCCCGTCCGGATCGCGGCCGCTGACCAGGCTCTCTTCGAGCCACGCCGCCACGGCGCCGGCGGTCAGGGGGGTCACGGTCCCGGGCAGCGGCGCCCCCGGGCCCGGCCCGGCCCCCGGGGCCCCCGCCCTCCGGTCCAGGTCGCCGGCCAGGCCGGGTCCCGGCTCCGGCCCAGTCCCGGCCCCGGCCTCGTCGCCCCCACCGGCGCGGCCCCCGGCCGCACCCGGCTCAGCGGGTGCGGTGGCGAGGCCATCTGCGGCACCGGCCCGGCCGGTTCCACCGCCGCGACCGGCATCCCCAGGGCCTTCCGCCGCCCCAGCCCCCCGGCCGGGCTGGCTGAGCCCCAGCCGCTCCACCAGGCTGCGGAATTCCAGCCGCAGCAGTAGGGGCCGCAGCACCCCAGCGTCCGCCGGCCGGCGCCGCCACCGCTCGGGGTCGAACTCCACGGGGGCATCGGTCCGGATCCGCGCCAGCTCGCGGCTCAGCCGCGCCTGGTCGGCGTACTCCCGCAGGGCCTGGGGCAGCTTCTTGCCGCCGGCGGCCTCGGGGTTGGCCAGCACCGATTCCAGGTCCCCCAGCTGCTGGATCAGCTTCAGGGCCGTCTTCTCGCCGATGCCGGGCACCCCGGGGATGTTGTCCGAGGGATCCCCCATCAGCGCCTTGACGTCCAGGTACTGGGCCGGGTCGATGCCCATCTCCTCCCGGATGCGGGCGGCATCGTAGCGGTGGACGTCGCTGATCCCCCGGCGGGTGAGCAGGGCCTCGACGCCGTCGCCCACCAGCTGCAGGACGTCCCGGTCGCCGGTGACCAGGAGGACCCGGCCCACCCCCGCTTCCCGGGCGCGCCGGGCCAGGGTGCCCAGGAGGTCGTCGGCCTCGAAGCCGTCGTGCTCCACCATGGGAATGCCCAGGGCGGACAGGACCTCCTTGACCACCGGGAACTGGCTGCGCAGGTCGTCGGGGGTCTCCGGCCGGTGCCCCTTGTAGGCAGCGTACCGCTCCACCCGGAAGGCCGGCAGGCCGCGGTCGAAGGCCACCACCACGTAGCGCGGCCGCTCCTCCTCCAGCAGGCGCAGGAGCATGGTGAGGAAACCGTAGACGGCGTTGGTCGGCAGGCCGTCGGCCGTGGTCAGCGGCGGCAGGGCGAAGAAGGCCCGGTACATCAAGCTGTGGCCATCCACCAGGATCAGCTTGTCCTCCAGCGCGGCGGGATCGGGCGCCACCAGCGCTGGGGCCGGAGAACGCCGGGTCCCGTTGCGGCTTCCGGGACGCGCCGCCCCGTCGCCGCGGCCCCCGCCTCCGCCCGCCGGGCGGTTCGCGGCCCCGCCCGGGCCGGTCTCCACCCCTTCCCTCACTCCAGTGGAACCCCCAAGCCCGCCGCCGGCCTCGTCGGCCCGGCCGGCACCCCCCCGCCGGCCGCGGCCGGCGGAACCCCGGGCGGCGCCCCGCGCGGGCCCGCCGCGGTCGCGGTCTGGCTGGCGCTCCCCGTCCATGGGCCTTCCCGCCCCCTCCCGCATGTCCCATCCGTCCCGTCCATTGTAGCATCGGGCCCCGGCCCCCCGGATGCCGCCGGCGGGCGCACCGCGGCGCCCGCGTCGCCGCGCCGATCTCCCAGGGACGAACCAGCCCCCCGGGGCCGGCCCGGGGGGCTGGAGAGGGGGAGCTTGGCGCCGGGTGCGCCAGCGGAGCGGCCGCCGCCTCAACGGTAGCTGGCGTCCAGGTCGTAGCTGCCGGAGCCGCTGTAGCTGTAGACCTCCACCCGGTACGTGCCGGTGCTGGCGGGCTGGTAGAGGATCTGCTCCTGCCGGGCCGTGCCCTCGGAGCGGGCGACCAGGCGGCCCGCCGGGTCGTACAGGTAGAGGTCGAAGTCGGGGCTGCAGCTCCAGAAGCCGCAGCTGGGGTTGGAGAGCATGTTCATCGTCAGGCCCAGGGGCCGGCTGGCATCGGTCACCGTCACGCTGTAGACGTCGGCGTCGCCGCTGGCGGAGAGGCTGCCCCGCCAGTAGGCGTGCTGCAAGCCGTCGCTGAAGCTGCCGCTGAAGCCCCCAGCCGCCTTGACGGCGTTGTAGGCGATGCTGATGCCGGCGCCCCAGTCGATGTCCTTGCCGGCCGGGCCGAAGTCCTTCACGTTGCCCGAGGCGGTGAGCAGGCTCTTGACCTGGGAGGGCGTGAGGCCGTAGTTGGCATCCAGCATCAGGGCCGCCGTGCCGGCGATGAAGGGCGTGGCCATGGAGGTGCCGCTGTAGGTGACGTACCCGTTGGTGGAACCGGCCTTGGCCGCCGTGATGTTCCGGCCGGGCGCCGTCACGTCGGGCTTGACCCGGCCGTCGGCGGTCGGCCCGCGGCTGGAGAACTCGGCCAGCACCCACCCCCGCTCGCCGGGGTCGTACACGGCGCCCACGGTGACGGCGCTGGCCGCCGCCCCGGGCGTCCCGATGGTGCAGCGGTTGGGCCCCTCATTGCCCGCGGCGACGACCATCACGATCCCCGCCGCCACGGCGTTGTTGACGGCCGTGGCCAGGGAGTCGGTGCCGTCGGAGCAGCCCGCGGCGCCCAGGGACATGTTGCCGATGCGGATCCCGTAGTTGTCCTTGTTGCGCACCATCCAGTCGATGCCGCTGAGGATCTGGGAGGTGGTGCCGCTGCCCTGCTGGTTCAGCACCTTGATGCCCACCAGGGCGGCGCCGGGCGCCACGCCCGTGTAGGCGCTGTTGCCCTCCCCGGTGCCGGCGGCGATGCTGGCCACGTGGGTGCCGTGACCGTTGTCGTCATAGGGGCTGGTTCGTCCCCGCACGGCGTCGTACCAGCCGATCACCTTGCCGCCGTCCAGGTCGACGTGCCCGGCGTCGATGCCCGTGTCGATCACGGCGATGACCACGTCGGTCCGGGAGTAGGACGCCGGCCGGCCGTCCCGGTCCCCCGTGACGCCGAAGTCGCTGCGGGCCTGCCGGACCCCGGTCCAGGTGGTCGCCGTGTCCAGGTGGGCCTGGACGGTCCGGTCGGGCTCGACGGCCGCCACCTCGGGCTGGCGCGCCAGGGCGCGGATCTGGCCCGGGGTCAGCCGGGCGGCGAAGCCTTCCAGGGCGTGGGACCAGCGAGCCCCGGTGTCAAAGGTCCCCACCGCCTGTTGCCACCGGTCGAGCAGCCGGGCGACGCCGCCGTGACGGGCCAGGGTGCCGGGTTCCAGCCGGACGATCACCCCCAGCCGCTCGCCCGCCGCCGCCGTCGCCAGCAGCGCCTCCAGGTCCTGGCTGATCCGGTCGCCGTCGGTGTCGACGAGGACGGGCGGCACCCGGGCGGGCTCCGGCGCCTTGGCCGCCCGGTCGCCACCGGACCGGCCGGCCTGGGCCGCGGCCCCGGATCCGGCCGACGCCAGCCGGATGCCCGGCAGGGACAGGGCCTCCTGCCGGCCCGCTCCCTGCCCCGGACCGGTCGCCGGTGCCGACACCGCCGCCAGGGCCTGGCCCCACGGGATGGCCACCAGGGCGGCGGCCACCAGCCAGGCGACCGCTCGCCGCCGGGACCGGGACGCGCCGGCCCTGGGGACCGGACGGAGCGGCGGCAAAGCGCCGGGAACGTCCGGGCGGGTGCCGGCAGAAGCTGCGGACCCGAGCCCGGCGACGGGTCCCGGGCGGTTGGCGGCCGATGCGGCCCGCCCTCCCGGCCGGCTCGGGTCAACCCCTGTGGGTACGGGACGAATTTGGCGACGCCCCACGTGGCATCCCCTCCTTGCAGGATCTGGAGATGCCACATACGCGGCCCGGCCGCCATCTCCTTGGTGCCGCAGGCCCAAAATGCCGGGCCCGGGGTCCCAAGGTTCTCGTGACGCGGTTCACAAGGGCGCCCTTGTCAAGGGGGTTCCTGGGGTCCCGACCCCCGGCGCCGCCGTCACGGGGTCCGGCGCCGCCTCCAGGCGCGCCAGGCCAGGTAGCCGGCGCCCAGCAGGGCCCCGTACGGCAGGGCCGCCGCCCCCGCCACCACGACCCACGCCCCGAGGGCGGCCAGGGACCGCACCGATGCCTGAAGGGCCAGGCGGACCCGGGTGCCGAGGTCGCCGGCGGGCGGCGCGGGCTGCGGCGCCAGGGCCTCCAGGCTGACCTCGATGCGGGCCAGCCGCATCGCCTGGCGCCAGTACCGCACCTGCCCCTCCAGCTGTTCGATCTCGCCCCGGACGCGCCACAGCTCCTGCTCGACCCTGAGCAACTCGTCGACGTCGCCGGAACGCCCCGCCAGCTCCCTCAGCCGGTCCTCCTGGGCCCGCAGGTTCTCCAGCCGGGCCTGGGTGTCGACCCACTGGCGCGAGATGTCCTCGGCCGTCATCGCCCGCAGGTCGACCCGGCCGTCCCCGGCCAGGGCGGCCAGCCGGTCCATGGCCTCCTCCAGCCGGGCGTCGGGCACCCGCAGCACCAGGTAGGCGGAACGGGCGGCGCCGACCCCCTCCAGCTGGGCCTGTTCGGTGAAGCCGCCCAGCCGGCGGGCGACGGCCTGGGCCTCGCGGAAGACGGGTTCCACCGCCGGCACGGAGAGGGCCAGCCGTCCCGAGCGGATCAGCCACGGCCCCCCCTCCTCCGCGGCAGAGGTGGCTACGACGCCGTCGCCCGGCTCCCCGGCGGCCGCGCCGGGGTCCGCCTGCGGCAAGCCGGGGGTGCCTTCCCGCCCAGTCCCCGCGGCCAGGTCACCGCCCGTTCCCGCCGCCCGGCCGGCGGGGGCAGCTCCGGACCCCTCCGGCGGCGGGCTGCCGGCGTTCGCCGCCCCGGACGACCCGCCGGGGCCGGGGGCGCCGGCTCCGGGCATCCCGGCCAGCTCGGCCGTCCCCTGCGCCTCCGGGGCGCCGGGCAGCCCGGCCGCCCCCATGCCGTCGACGGCCAGGGGGGGGACCTCCCCCTGGGCAGGGGGCGGGGACCCGGTCACCCCGCCCGCGGCGTCCCACCGCACCACCGTGGTCCACCGGCCGGGAGCGATCAGGGCGGCGAGGCCGGCCGCCACCAGGACCAGGAGGATCGCGGCCGCCGCGGCCAGGGCGGCGGGGGCCGGACGCCGGCTCCGGGCGGGTCCCTGGTCCGGGGACCGTCCGTATCCCGGGAAACGAGCCCCGCGACCGCCGGTGACGCTGGCCGCGTGCACGGGGGTGGAACCGGCCGCAGGCCCCCCGGTCGCCCCACCACCGGGCCCGGCGGTGACCCCGGCTCCGTCTCCAGCGGCGGAACCTGCCTCTTGCCGGGCCGCCGCCACCCGGGCCAGGATCGCCTCGGCCAGCCCGGCCGGGGGCTCCTCCGGCCCCAGGGCGGCCAGGGCCACCCGGGCCTGTTCCTCCGCCCGGACCAGGGCCTCGCAGCGGCGGCAGCGGGCCAGGTGCCGCTCCACCGCCCGCCGGCGCCGGGGCGGCAACAGGGCCCGCCCTTCCTCGTCGAGCCAGGGGTCGGGGTGGCCCCATGGGCCGATCCAGCCTGCGGGGATCTCGATCCAGGGCCATCTCATGGCGTCTCGCCTCCGGTCCCCGGCGCCCAACCGGCCCGGGTCAGGGCGTCTCGCAACAGCAGCCGGCCGCGATGGATCCGGGACCGGACGGTCCCGGGCGGCAGGCCCAGCACGGCGCCGATCTCCTCATAGGACAGGTGGTGCAGATCCCGCAGGACGACCGCCACCCGAAAGGGCTCCGGCAGGGCGGCCAAAGCGGCCGCCACCGCCGCCCGTACCTCCCTGGCCAGCACGGCCCCTGCCGGCGGGGGAGGCCCATCCGCGGCGGCGTCCCGGCCCAGGTCGCCCAGGAGCCGCGGCCGGCGGCGCCGGCGGCGGAGTTCGTCCTGGCAGGTGTTGACGGCGATGCGGTAGAGCCACGTGCGGAACCGGGCCTGGCCGCGGAAGTGGCCCAGCCGGGTGTACACCCGCAGGAAGACCTCCTGGGTGGCGTCCGCCGCGTCGGCAGGCTGCCCCACCAGCCGCAGGCAGAGGTTGTAGACCAGCCCGTGGTGCCGCCGGACCAGCTCCGCGAAGGCATCCTGGTCCCCCTGGCACGCCTGGCGGACCAGGTCCTCGTCGGTCGCGGGGGGCACGGGGACGTCGACGGCATCACCACCGGGCGGGGTGGTCCCTGCAGCCGCGGGCCCGCCGGCCGGTCGCCCGCCCTCGCCGAGGTGCATCGCCGTCCTCCTCTCTGCACCGCCTTGGACGCCCGGAGCCGGCCCCGGGTTCCCGGGACGGCGGCGGATGGGATCGCATAGCCTCCTGGCAACGGGGGGATGGAGCCTTGCACGTCCTGATGCTGACGGCGACCTTCTTCGCCGCAGGGCAGACGACCCACGTCCTCGACCTGGCCCGGGGCCTGGTGCGGCGGGGTCACCGGGTGGACCTCTGGGTGACCCACTCCCGGGGCGGCCGGGACGCCCACGCCGAGACGGTGGCCGCCCTGGAGGCCGGCGGCGTGGCGGTGCGGTTCCTCCCCGCACCGGTGATCGACCGGCGCCTCGGCATCCCGCAGGACCGCTACGACGTGGTGCACGCCCAGTCGTCCTGGTCCTTCGAACTGGCCCGGCGCCTGGCCGCGCTGCTGGGCCTGCCCCTGGTCCTGACCTGCCACGGGCTGGGCCTCGACCAGCCCGCCTACCGCCCCGCCCTCCAGGCGGCCGACCGGCTGATCTGCGTCGGTCCCCGGGTGGCCCGTGACCTGGACGCTTACCGGGCGAAGATCGCCGTCGTGGGCAACGGCGTGGACCTGGAGCGGTTTCGTCCGGGTATTCGCGAAGGCCGCTTCACCCTCCTTTACGCCGGCCGGGTCGACCGCGACAAGCGCCCGGCCGTGGCCGCCTTCCGCCGGGCGGTGCTGGGTCTTCCCCAGGACGTCCAGGTGTGGGCGGCGTCCAACCGGCGGCTGGGCGGCGGCCGCATCCGCAACCTGGGCTGGGTGCCCGACCTGGAGCGGGTGATGGGCCGGGTCCACGTGGTGGTGGGCACGGGGAGGGTGATCCGGGAGGGGCTGGCCGCGGGCGCCGCTTGCCTGGTCCTGGGCCGGGAGTACCACGGGCCCGTGACCCCCGAACAGGTGGAGCGCATGTCCTTTCCCGACTTCAGCGGCAACGGCCGCCGGCTGGGGCCGCCCGATCCGGCGGCCCTGCTCCGCGACCTGCTGCGCCTTTACCGGGACCGGGCCTGGCTGGCCGAACTCATGGCCTTCGGGCGCCGGTATGCGGAAGAGCACCTGAGCCTGGACGCCATGGTCGACCGGACCCTGGCGGTCTACCGGGCGGCCGGCGCCGCGGTCGACCCGGCAGAGGGTGGTGCGGTCGACCACGGCCGGCGGGATCTAGACGAACCGGCCATGCCCGCAGCGGACGAACGGGCCCCGCGGGTCGCCCCTGAGGGGGACGATCCCGCCGCCCCGGAGCCAAATCCGCCCGTGCCGCCCGATCCCCGCGCACCGGCGCCCGACCTGGACGAACCGGCCGCCTCGGAAGCGGGCGAACCGGCCGCCGGGGGTGCGGGCGGACCGGCGCCGTCCCAACCCCGCCCACCGGCGCCGGATCCGGAGGAGCCGGCGCCGGCCGGTGCAGGCGCCCCAGCGAGCAACGCGGGGCCGCCGGCGGCTTGGCCGGCGGCCCCACCAGCGGCCCTGCCCCGGGGAGCCCACGGAGAAGGCTCGCCCGCCGGCCCGGACCCCGCGGACCGGCCGGCCGGGCGGTGACGCGCAGGGCCTAGGGCGACGACCCCCTGGCCTGCCGATCCCGGGTCTTCCCCCTGGTCTTCCCTTTCCCGGCTTTCCCTGCTCCGGCCTCCCCTTTTCCGGTGGCGGCGGTCCTGCCCCCTTCCGCTGCCGCCACCCCTTCCCCTTCCTCCGCCGCCGCCCAGGCCTCCCAGTACCGCAGGTAGGGGTAGGGATTGACGGGCCGTCCCGGCCCGCGGGCCGCGCCGCGGTCCTTGACCCCCGCCTCGGCCGGAGGGGTGCCGGGCCGGTCGCCCTGGCCCGTTCCCCGCTCCAGCCGGCGCAGTTCGAAGTGCAGGTGGGGCCAGAACTTGCCCCGGGTCCCCGGAGGACCGTAGCCGGTGTTGCCGACGAAACCCAGCACCTGGCCCGGCTGCACCGGGCGCCCCACGCCGGTGCCCGGCGCATAGCGGTCCAGGTGGGAGTAGTAGGCGGCATGCCCCGTCCCCGCGAGTTCCACCAGGATGAACCAGCCGCCGTAGGGGCTCCACCCGCGGGCCAGGACCCGCCCGGCCCCCACCGCCCGCACCGGTGTGCCCCGGGCGGCCAGGATGTCGTTGCCCTGATGCCGGCGGGGCCGCGGCCCTGCCGGTGTCCACCGGCGGGGATCGCCGAAGGTGTCCCTGTCGAACTTGTACCGCCCCCGGGGCAGGGGAAACCAAAACCCCGGCCGCAGCAGCCGGGGGTCGAGGTCCGGGTAGTGCGGCCGCACGGTGGCCTCCCAGCGCCGCAAGGCGTCGGCCACGGCACCGGAGACCACGGCACCCGAGACCACGGCGGCCCGGCCCCCCGGCCCCCCGGGCACCGGCGCCGGCCGCATCCCCGGATTTCGCCCGGGCGCCCGCGGCCCGCCCCCTTGACCACCGGCGTCACCGGCGCCGGCCGGCCCCGCCC
>DATCLH010000082.1:0-1600 GCA_036564035.1 Thermaerobacter sp. | reverse complement strand
GGTGGGGGAACAGCAGGGCGGCCATCAGCCCCAGCCCGAGCCAGCCCAGCAGCGGATAGAGGACCCGAACCAGGTGGGCGAACCCCACCTCCGCCACCGCCAGCGCCGCCGCAGCGGTCCCCGCCACGGCCAGCCGGTAGGAGCGCGTGCCCGGTCCGCCCAGACGGCTGGCGAAGCCGTAGAGGCTGCCCACGGCGGTGGTGAAGATCTCGGTCCAGAGCACCGCGGCCAAGATTCCCCGGAACCAGGGTGGTAAACCGGCCGCCAGGTGGAGCACGGGGATCTCGCGGGTCGCGGGGCCGGGCATGTGGGCCAGCATGGCCAGGTGGAGCAGCAGGGCGAGGCCGGCCAGGCCCGTTCCTCCCGCCAGGCTGCCCCAGCGGCGGGCTGCGGCCGGGGCCGCCGCCCCCAGGGGAACCAGCACGGGAAGGGACAGCAAAAGGTTGAAACCGGCGTAGAGCCATGCGGCGAGCAACCAGTGCCGGGCGGGAGGTGCGGCCGGGCCGTCCCCATGCGGCGCCAGCACCGGCCGGGCTGGTACCGGCCCTGCAGGTGGAACCGGCCCCCCCGGGGCCCCTGGCCCCACAGGCGGGCGCAGCCCGGAGGGCGGCGGCAGCGGGGCCGGTGCCGCCGCCCCCGGCGGGGGAACGGGCCCCGCGGCGCCGTCCGGATTCGAAGACACCGTGGGCGGTGCGGCCGGGACCTCCGGGGAGGCGGCGGGAGCCGTCGCCAGCCCGTAGACGGAGACCAGGATCACCGCCCCCACCAGCACGGGGACCACCGTGACGTTGGCTGCCAGCACCCCCGGCAGGCCACGCCAGACGGTGACGGCACACAGCAGGGCGAAGAGGAGGCGCCCGGCCCAGAGGGGCCAGCCCAGCTGGTCGGCGGTGACCGCGGCGGCCCCGGCCGTCATCACCCCGACGCCGGTGAAGAGGGCGGCGGCCAGCAGCCCGTCCAGCACCCCGCCGGCCCACGGAACGGCCACCGCGGCCAGGGCGTCGCGGTATGAGCGGGCGCCCGTCCGGGCGCCCAGCTCGAGCCACCAGCGGCCGCCCACGGCGAAGGCGACGGCCACCAGCAGCAGGCCGGCGGTGCCCGGCGGGCCGTAGAGGGTGAAGAAAGTCAGGATCTCCTGGCCGGAGGCAAAGCCCGCCCCCACCACCGTGCCGATGAAGGTGGCGGCCACGGGCCACGCCCCCGTGACCGGGGCGGGCGGGCTCTCGTTGGGTTGGGGGGGCCGGGTCATGGCAATCATCGGTATGCGGATGGGGGGAGCCCTTAAGCCTCCCTCCCTGCAGCCGCCATCACGCGGGTGCGCGCGGGGCCGCATGGCGGGCCCGACCCTTTACCTGCCTTCCTGCCGCGGTCGTCACAGCCGCTTCGCCCACTTTGCCCCGGTTCCCGGGTGACCGCGCCCCGGCTAGCCGGCCCGGCGGGCCGGTGGTCGGGCGCCGAGCGCGCCGGGCCGCAGTCGGTGGCGGCGCGGCGCCGGAGCCGTGGCCGGGGTGGTGGCCGGACCGGCCCCGGCCTGCGTCGAGGCGTGGCGGTGGCGCAGGGGCGGCGTCGACAGGACTTACCGGGAAGGGTAAGATGATGG
>DATCLH010000081.1:0-3391 GCA_036564035.1 Thermaerobacter sp. | reverse complement strand
GCCGCGGCTCGGGCCAGGCGACGTCGTCGAAGAAGGATTGAAAGCCGTGACCGGTGTTGCCGCTGGCAAACAGATGACGCACCCAGCCGTGACGCGTGGCCATGCCGATGCCCCCCATCCTCGCCCCGGCGCGGCCCATCCAAGGCCGCCGGGGCCCCTGCCGTGGCCGGTGAAAGGCCGCTGTTCGGAACCATGATCGCGGGCCGCCACCCGGGGTCCGCCGCCTGCCGGCCGCCGGCCTGCGCAACCCGGCGGGCCCGTTGCACCGCCGGCCGGCCCCCGCTGCAACCCCTGGCGATGCTACACGCTATGGGGGCTGCGGGGCGTGGGGTGCCTGTCCCGGGATGGGCGGATGCCCCGGCGTGTCAGGGAACCTGACGTGGCACGGTGGCGGGCGGGCGAATCAGGGTGGGGCGGGGCCCCAGCGGGGCCGAGGGAGGCGGTCCAAGCCAGGGCCGGGGTTTCAAGGGTCCGGCCCGCGGGGGGCCCGGGTCCTCAGGGGCGGCCCGAGACCGGCGGAGCCTGGGATTCGGGTGTCGCCGGGCGACCGGGACGAACCGGCCGCCGCGCCCGGGCCGTTCCCCGCCCGGGCCAGGAACGGCCCGGGCAGGGAACGGACGCCGTCATCCCGCCATATGTATGAAGGAACCCACGGCAAGGGGAGGGGGCTGGCGTGTCGCGGCACCGCAACCTGCCCCTCTATTCCATCGGCGCCGTGTGCCACCTGACCGGCCTCAGCGAGCGGCGGATCCGCTACTACGAACAGGCCGGGCTGGTGCGCCCGGCCCGGACGGCGGGCAACCAGCGGCGGTACAGCCAGGCCGACGTGGACCTCCTGCTGGAGATCAAGTGGCTGCTCCAGCAGGGCCTGCACCTGGACGAGATCCGCCGCCGCCTGCTGGCGCGGCGAGGCCGGGACGAGGTCATGGGCCCGCCCGACGTGCCGGCTGCCCGGGCGGCCGCCGAGCCCTGGCCGCTGGCCGCCGGGGCGCCCACCGCCCACCGGGCCACCGGAAGCGGCCGTCCGGGGGCGGCGAGCCGGCCGGGCGCGGGGACGGCCATCCAGGCGGCCCCGGGCCTGCGGCGGATCGACCGGCTCTTCCGCGGGCCGGCGCCGGCCGTGCCGGGCATGGGCACGGCCCGCAGCCTCTACCCGGCCCTGGATCCGGCCGTGCTCTATGAGGTCCGCCGCTGGCAGCGCCGGCATCGCCCGGCCCAAGGCGAGGGGGCGGGGCGGGATGCGCCGGCCGCCGGTTGAGCCGGTTCGTCCGGACGAGCGGGCCCGGCGGCTGGCGGAGCAGGGCGTGCACCTGGTGCAGCTGGTGTACGCCGACGTCCTGGGCGTGCAGAAGGGGCTGACCCTGCCCGTCGGGCAAGCCGCCGCCGCCTGGGACGGGGGCGTGCGGGTGGACGGCGCGTCCCTGGAGGGGTTCATGCGGGTCGAGGAGCGGGAGATGCGGCTGCGGGCCGGGGGCGACCAGGTCTTCATCCTGCCCTGGGAGCCGGCGGGCGGGCGGGTCGCCGTGGTGCCGGCCGGCATCTTCACCCGGGAGGGGCGCCCCTTCGACGGGTGCCCGCGGGAGCGGCTGGCGGCCGCGGTGCGCCGGCTGGAAGGGCTCGGGGTGGCGGTGGAACTGGCCTTCGAGATGGAGTTCTACCTGCTCCGGCGGCGCCGGGGGCGGCCGGAGGTGCGGGTGCCCGACCGGGCGGGGTACATGGACCTGTCGGTGCGGGACGCGGGCGAGCCCGTGCGCCAGGAGATCGCCCTGGCCCTGGAGAGCATGGGGATCGTGGTGGAGTCGGTCCATCACGCCGTGGCGCCCGCCCAGCACGAGATCGACCTGGGCTGGCAACCGCCGCTGGCGGCCGCCGACCACCTGATGATCGCCAAGCGCGCCGTCTACGCCGTGGCGGAGCGCCACGGGATGCACGCCACGCTGCTCCCCAAGCCGCGCACGGGCAGCCACGGCTCGGGCCTGCACGTGCGCATGCGGGTGCGCCCGCTGCCGGGTTCGTCCTGGAGCCGGGCCGCCGCCACCCGCCACTGGCTGGCGGGGTTGCTCCACCACGCCCGGCCCCTTTGCGCCGTCACCAACCCCCTGGTGAACTCGTACAAGCGCCTGGTGCCGGGCTTCGAGGCGCCGGTCTACGTGGTCTGGGGCCGGGAGACCCATGCGCCCCTGGCCCGGCTGGTGGCGGGCTGGGACGCCGGCGAGCTGGAATGGCGGGCGCCCGATCCCTGCTGCCATCCCCACCTGGCCCTGGCCGCCCTGTTGCGGGCGGGGGCCGACGGGCTGGAGCGCCGGCTGGAGCCGCCTCCGCCCCTGGAGGAAAACGTCTTCGAGATGGACCCGGCAGAGATCGCGGCCCGGGGCCTGGAGCCCCTGCCCGGCAGCCTGGGCGAGGCCCTGGACGACATGCGGGTCAGCGGCCTCCTGCGCGAGGCCCTGGGCGAGTACCTCTTCACCCGGTACCTGGAGGCCAAGCGGATGGAGTGGGACATCTACCGCGTCCAGGTGCACCAGTGGGAGCTGGACCAGTACCTGCCCGTGTTTTGAGGGGGGCTCCTGTTCCGAGGGGGGACTGCGAGGGCCCGCGAGGGGGGCGGAGGTGGGGACCCCTACGCCCCGCCGCCCCCATCGTCCCCGCCGTTCCCGGTCCGGCCGGCGCCCCGAGTTGGCCCGGCGCCATCCTGGGTGCCCTCGGCGGCGCCCCGCCCCACGTCCTGCAGGGCCCGCTGGATCGCCTCCCGGTTGCGCCCGAAGCCGCGGAAGACCTGGCCGTCGATGACCACCGTGGCGGTGACCCGGCTCTGGTAGCGATGGACCAGCCGGTCGTAGGCGTCGGGGTCCCGCCGCACGTCGTAGGCGGTGTACTCGACGCCCAGCTGGCGGAGGAACTCCTCCGCATGGTGGCAGTCGGCTCAGCCGGGCTGGACGTACAGCTCGACCTTGGGGGGCACGGTTCCACCTCCTGCGCAGGCATGGCTCAGCGTTCCACCCGGCCCTTTGGGGTATGCGTCAGCCGCCCTTTGCCGGGCTTCGGGGCGACGGCCGCGCCGGCAGGCCCGCGGGCGCCCAGGCCAGCCGGTCGCCCCGGCGCGTCCCGGTGGCCTCCAGGGTGCCTGCCGGGAGCTCCAGCACGCTGGCGCCCCGCCAGATGAGGGGCCCCACGCGGCCGGGGGCTAGGCGGTAGGCGGCCACCACCCGCCCCTGCTGGTCCAGGTGGGCGACGTCCAGAGCGAAGGCCATGCCCAGGCTGTGGTCCCAGCGGCACGGCCAGAGCCAGAGGCCCTCGCCGGGCTCCAGGCCCTGCCGGCCCAGCAAGCCGCGGCGCCGGCTGCGCCAGCTGGCGGCGACGGCCACGGCGGTGCCCAGGACGCTTCCCCGGG
>DATCLH010000080.1:0-2076 GCA_036564035.1 Thermaerobacter sp. | reverse complement strand
CCAAGGCTCACCGGCTCACCGGTCCCGCATCAGAAGCTGCGCCCGCCCAGGGCCATCAGGGAGACCTCGGCCCAGCGCACGAAGGCTTCGGGCCACAGGCCCAGCACCAGGGTGAAGAAGACGCACACCACCAGCGCCGTCCAGATCGGTGCGGGCACCGGCACGGGCGTGTCGGGCACCGGCTCCTTCTCCGGCGAGACCACGTACATGTAGCGGACCAGGTTGTAGTAGTAGCCCACCGAGATCACGCTGTTGAGCGCCACCACCACCGGGAGCCAGTAGTTCCCCGCCGCGATCAGCGAGCGGAAGACGGAGAACTTGGCCATGAACCCGGCGGTCGGCGGCAGCCCGACCAGGGAGACCAGGAAGACGACCAGCAGCGCCGCCAGCAACGGCTCCCGCCGCGCCAGGCCGGCGAAATCCCGCAGCTCCCGGCCCTCCCCCTGCACCTGCAAGGCGGTGATCACCGCGAAGGCGCCCACGTTCATGAAGGTATAGGCCATCACGTAGTACAGCACCGCCGGCCGGCTCAGTTCGGTGGCCGCGGCGATGGCCGCCAGGATGTACCCCGCCTGGGCGATGGACGAGTAGGCCATCAGGCGCTTGACGTCGGTCTGCCGCAGGGCGGCCACGTTGGCCACCGTCATGGTCAGCACGGCCAGGATCACGAAGGCGATCTGCCAGCTGCCCTGGGCGCCGCCCAGGCCGCCGTAGAAGACCCGCAGGATGGCGGCGAAGGCCGCCCCCTCAGAGGCCACGGCCAGGTAGGCCGTGATGGGCGTGGGCGCCCCCTGATAGGCGTCGGGAAGCCACAGGTGGAAGGGCACCGCGCCCGCCTTGAAGGCCAGGCCCGCCAGGACGAAGGCGATGCCCAGGGCCAGGACCGGCGCGGGCAGCGGGCCCGCGGTGGCCCCGCCCTGCAGCGCCTGGCCCACCTGCTGGGCCAGTTCCACCAGATCGAAGGTGCCCGTGGCTCCGTAGAGCAGGGAGATGCCGAACAAGAGGATCCCCGAGCTCAGGGCGCCGTTGAGGAAGTACTTGAGCGACGCCTCCTGGGAACGGGGGTCGGTGCGCATCAGCCCCGCCAGGGCGTAGGAGCTCAGGGACAGCAGCTCCAGGCCCAGGTAGAAGGTCAGCAGGTTGGCCGCCCCGGCCATGAACAGGGCGCCCGTGGTCGCCAGGAGCAGCAGGCTGAAGTACTCGCCGGCGGCGATGCCGCGGGCCGCCACGTAGTCGATGGAGATCAGCGCGACCAGGGCCGTGGCGATCAAGAAGACCGCCTTGAAGAAGGCCGCGTAGCCGTCGCTGGCCACCATGCCGCCCAGGATCGGCCCGGGCTGGGTCAGGTCGCGCCGGATCAGGATCATGGCGACGACCACGCCCAGCACGGCCAGGTACCCGATCCAGTCCCGGCGCGTTCCCGCCGTCCCGGGGGCGCCGGCCGCCCCCTCACGCCCGCCGGCGAAGGCGTCGGCCAGGAGGAGGATCATGGCCGTGAAGGCCAGCACGATCTCGGGCAGGAGATAGACCAGCTCTCCGGCCGAAAGGACCGGCATCGTCACATCCCCCCCAACTTGGCGACGAATTGCGCGACGGGCGTGCTCAGCACCTGGGTCAGCAAGCCCGGCATCCACCCCAGCAGCAGCATGGCGGCCACCAGGGGTACGAAGGTCACCAGCTCGCGGGCCGTCACGTCAGGCAGCCCGTGCCACTCGGGCTTGGGACCGCCCATGGTCACCCGCTGCAGCATGGTCAGGTTGTACATGGCGGCCCCCACCAGGCCGACCAGCGCCACGTACACGGCCACCGGGAACACCGGCAGGGTCCCCATGAGGGTGAAGAACTCGCCGATGAAGGTGCTGAAGCCCGGCAGTCCCAGGTTGGCGAAGGCGGCGATGCCCAGGAAGGTGGCCGCCACGGGCGTGGTGCGGAACATCCCGCCCAGCCGGTCGAAGTCGCGGGTGTGGGTCCGGTCATACCAGAAGCCCACCAGCAAGAACAGCAGGGCCGACGCCAGGCCGTGGGCCACCATCATGAACACCGCCGCCATGGTGGCCGACTGGCCGGCCTCGAGGA
>DATCLH010000079.1:0-11652 GCA_036564035.1 Thermaerobacter sp. | reverse complement strand
GGTGACGGGGATCGTGTTGACCAAGCTGGACGGCACGGCCCGCGGCGGCATGGCCGTGGCCATCGCCGACGAGCTGCGCCTGCCGGTGAAGTGGGTGGGGACCGGCGAGGGCGCCGACGACCTGGCGCCCTTCGACCCGGCTGAGTTCATCCGGGCGCTGTTCGAGGGGACGCCTGCCGAGGCGGGGGCTTGACCGTAGCCGCGCCCGTGGCGGCGGCGCCGGTGCCGGGCGCGGCCTCCGCGGGGTTTGTGGCCCAGGTTTCCGGCCCTGGTTTCCGGCCGGAGTTGCCGGGCGGGGTTTCCGGCCGAGGTTTCCGGCATATTGTCAAGGAGTTTTGCTTGACACGCCCGGAGCCGGTGGCGTACCATGGCTGGCGGTGCAGCCGGCCGGGCGGGGGCGCCGGGCTCCGGTTCCGCGGCCATCGCGCCCTCGCCGGGTCTGGGCCGGGGGGCGCGAGCATGGCCAGAGACAAGGGGACCGGCCGCGGCCAGGGAGCCGGCCACGGCCGGCTCGACCGGGGCGGGGACCGGCAGGCCGGCGGAGCCGGTACCGGTCTTCCACCGGCGGGCGAGGCCGTCCCGGCGGCCGCTGGGGCCATCCCGGTGGCCGGTCCCGGGGCCGAGCCGCCCGCCGCGCGGCCGGACGCCCGGACCCGGTCGGGCGGCGACGGCGACGACGGTGGCGATCCCCTGGAGCGAAGCCTGCGCCTGCACGGCCTGTACGACCTGTACCGCGGGCTTTTGACCCCGCGCCAGCAGGACGTCTTCGAGCTCTACCACTGGCAGGACCTCTCGCTGGGGGAGGTGGCCGAACACCTGGGCATCTCCCGCCAGGCGGTCCACGACCTGCTGCGGCGCGGCGAGGCGCTGCTGGAGGAGGCCGAAGGCGCCCTGGGCCTCGGCGCCTGGCGGCAGCGGGCGGCCGGCCAGCTGGAGCGGCTGGCGGCCCTGCTGGTCGATGCGGCGGCCCAGGCCGGCTCCGGGGGCGGAGGCGGTGCGGCCCGGCTGGTGGACCGGCTCGAACAAGCCCTGCAGGTGGTGGACCGGCTGCGGCGGGACCTGCAGGCCGGACCCCAGAGGACCGGCCAGGCCGGGCGGCCCGGGCCGGGGCCCGGGCCGGGGAACCGCCCTGCGGCCGGCCCCCGGGCGGGTGGGCGCGGGCCGGGGAACGAGCAAGGCGAGGTGTGAGCATGGCCTTCGAGGGCCTGGCGGAGAAGCTCCAATCGGTCTTCAAGCGGCTGCGGGGCAAGGGCAAGCTCACCGAGGCCGACGTCGAGGCGGCGCTGCGGGAGGTCCGCCTCGCCTTGCTGGAAGCCGACGTCAACTTCAAGGTCGTCAAGGACTTCATCGCCCGCGTCCGGGAGCGGGCGGTGGGCCAAGAGGTCCTGGAGAGCCTGACCCCCGCCCAGCAGGTCATCAAGATCGTCCACGACGAGCTGACCCAGCTGATGGGCGGGCAGCACGCGCGGCTCGACCTGGGCGGCGAGCTGCCGGCCGTGGTCCTGCTGGTGGGTCTTCAGGGCTCGGGCAAGACGACCACCGCCGCCAAGCTGGCCCGGCTGCTGGCCAAGCAGGGGCGGCAGCCGGTGCTGGTGGCGGCCGACGTCTACCGGCCGGCGGCCGTCGAGCAGCTGGTCACCCTGGGGCAGCAGATCCAGGTGCCGGTCTACGCGCCGGGCACCGACCGCGACCCCGTGGACATCGCCCGGGAGGGGGTGGCCGAGGCCCGGCGGCGGGGGCGGGACGTGGTGCTGATCGACACCGCGGGCCGGCTCCACATCGACGACGCCTTGATGGAGGAGCTGGAGCGGATCCGGGAGGCGGTCGCACCCCGGGAGATCCTGCTGGTGGTCGACGCCATGACCGGCCAGGATGCCGTCAACGTGGCCGAGACCTTCCACCGGCGCCTGGGCATCGACGGGGTGGTGCTGACCAAGCTGGACGGCGACGCCCGCGGTGGCGCGGCCCTTTCGGTACGGGCCGTCACCGGGCGGCCGATCAAGTTCGTCGGCCTGGGCGAGCGGGTCGACCAGCTGGAGCCCTTCCACCCCGAGCGCATGGCCTCCCGCATCCTGGGCATGGGCGACGTGCTGTCGCTCATCGAGAAGGCCCAGGCCGCCTTCGACGCCCAGCAGGCCCAGCGCCTGGAGCGCAAGCTGCGGGAGCAGACCTTCGACCTGGAGGACTTCCTGGAGCAGCTGCGCCAGGTGCGCAAGATGGGCCCGCTGGACCAGTTGCTGGCCATGATCCCCGGGCTGGGCAGCCGGCTCAAGGACGTGACGGTGGACGAGCGGGAGCTGCGCCGGATCGAGGCGATCATCCAGTCGATGACGCCCGAGGAGCGCCGCCGGCCGGAGATCATCAACGCCAGCCGGCGGCGGCGCATCGCCCTGGGCAGCGGCACCCGGGTGCAGGACGTCAACCGGCTGCTCAAGCAATTTGCTGAGACCCAGCGGCTGATGAAGCAGATGGCCGGGGCGGCCCGCCGCGGCCGGCGGGGGCTGGGCCAGCTGCCCTTCCCCCGATAGCCCCGTGGGCGCCGTCGCGGTGGCGGTCCCGCCGGGGCGGCGGCCCGCCGGGCCGGCGGTCCCCCGGCGCGATCCCAGCCGGGGGCACGGTGGCGGGAGGCCGCGGGCGTGGAGTCGCCAGCGCGGCCGACCCCGCCCGGGAAGCCGCTGCGGTGAAGTCGCGAGCGACGCTCGAGAAAAGACTGCGAGGTGATGGGGCGTGGCGCTGCGCATGCGCCTGCGCCGGATGGGCGCCAAGAACAACCCCTTCTACCGGGTGGTGGTGGCCGACGCCCGCTCGCCGCGGGACGGCCGGTTCGTCGATGAGATCGGTTACTACAACCCCACGACGGACCCGGCGACCATCAAGATCAACGAGGAGAAGGCCATCGAGTGGCTGCGCAAGGGGGCCCAGCCCACTGACATGGTGCGGGTGCTCCTCAAGCGCACCGGCGTGCTGGAGAAGTGGCAGCAGAAGCGGGCCGGGGCCTGAGCGGCGACCCGTGGGCCCGGACCCGGGACCGGCGACCGGCGCCCCCCGGTCGGCGGTCGGTCGCGGTGCGGCCCGCCTGGGTCCGCGGCCCGGGAGGCGATCGAGGTGACGCGGGATGAAGGACCTGGTGGAGTTCCTGGCCCGCTCGCTGGTGGATCACCCGGACCAGGTGCGGGTCAACGAGGTGGCGGGCGAGCAGACGGTCATCCTCGAGGTGCGGGTGGCGCCCGAGGACGTGGGCAAGATCATCGGCAAGCAGGGCCGCATCGCCCGCGCCATCCGCACGGTGGCCCGGGCCGTGGGCGCCCGCGCCGGCAAGCGGGTCGAGGTGGAGATCCTGGACGGGGCCGGGCGGGGGACGGCCGGCCGGTGACCCTGGCCGCCATCCTGGCACCCTGGGGGATCCGCGGCGAGGTCAAGGTCGACCTGCTGAGCGACGATCCCCAGCGGCTGCGGCCGGGCCTGGAGGTGCTGGTCGCCCCGCCCGACGGGGCACCGGCCCGACCCGACCGGGTGGAGTGGGCCCGGCCCCACGGGCGGTTCTGGCGGGTCAAGCTGGCCGGCTGCCCCGACCGGACCGCGGCCGAGGCCTTGCGGGGCGGGGCGCTGCAGGTCCCCGAGGACCGGGTCCCGCCCCTGCCGCCGGGGCAGTACTACGTCTTCCAGCTGGTCGGGCTCGAGGTCTTCGACGCCCAGGGCCAGCCGGTGGGCCGGGTGCGCGACGTGCTGCGCTACCCCGCCAACGACGTCATCGTGGTGGAGGGCGCCGGTGGGCGGGAGTTCCTGATCCCGGCGATCCGGCAGGCGGTGGCGGCCATCGACCTGGAAGGCGGCCGGTTGCTCTTGGGGGATCTGCCGGGGCTGCTGGACTGAGCCGGAGGGCCGGCAAGGAGGAACGGCGTGCGCATCGACGTCCTCACCCTGTTCCCGGAGATGGTCCGGGCCCCCCTGGAGACCAGCATGATGCGGAAGGCCCGGGAGCGGGGCGCCGTCCGGTTGTACGTCCACAACCTGCGGGATTGGGCCGAGGGCAAGCACCACGTTACCGACGACCGGCCCTTTGGCGGCGGTCCGGGGATGGTGCTGAAGCCCGAGCCCATCTTCCGGGCGGTGGACGAGCTGCTGGGACCCGGGGGTGCCCGGCGGCGCGGGCCTGGGGTGGAGTTCATCCTGCTCGCGCCCCAGGGACGGACCCTGACCCAGCAGGTGGCGGCGGACCTGGCCCGGCGGCACTGGCTGGTGCTGCTCTGCGGCCACTACGAGGGCGTCGACGAGCGGGTGCGCCAGGCCCTGGTGACCGACGAGATCTCCATCGGGGACTACGTGTTGACCGGCGGCGAGCTGGCCGCCCTGGTGCTGATCGACGCCGTGGTCCGGCTGCTGCCGGGGGTCCTGGCGGAGGGGGCGGCCGAGCAGGACTCCTTCAGCAGCGGGCTGCTGGAGGGGCCCCAGTACACCCGGCCCCGGGTCTACCGGGGCATGGCGGTGCCCGATATCTTGCTCAGCGGCGACCACGGGGAAGTCGCCCGCTGGCGCCGCCAGCAGGCCCTCTTGCGCACCCTGGAGCGGCGGCCCGACCTGCTGGAACGGGTCGCCCTGACCCCCGAGGACCGGCGTTTTCTCGCGGAAGCGGCGGCTCGGCTGGGGAGGAACCGGCCGCCGGTGTGATATAATCCCGCCGTGGTTTCAACGGTGGACCGAAGGAGCGGAAGCGGGATGGACCTGATCAAGAGCCTGCAACAGGAGTACATGAAGCAGGACGTGCCCGAGTTCGGCCCCGGCGACACGGTGCGCGTGCACCTCAAGGTCAAGGAGGGCGGCCGGGAGCGCATCCAGGTCTTCGAGGGCACGGTGATCGCCCGGCGGGGCGGTGGCCTGGACGAGACCTTCACCGTCCGGCGGATCGCCTCGGGCGTGGGCGTGGAGCGGGTGTTCCCGTTGCACTCGCCCGCCATCGAGCGCATCGAGGTGACGCGGCGCGGCAAGGTGCGCCGGGCGCGGCTGAACTACCTGCGCCAGCTCCGCGGCAAGGCGGCCCGGATCAAGGAGAAGCGGTGACGGTCGCGGCGGCGGCCGGTTCGTCCAAGGACTGGGTTTCCAGTCCTTTTTCTCATTTGGCCCCCTGGCGGCGGGGCCGCGCCCGAGAAGGACGGGGCCCGGCTTTCCGGGGAAGGGTGGAGGGGAGTGACCGCTGCGTGGCGTCTCGGGGAAGCGCCGCCCGCGAGGTCGTGCAGACTTTGCTGGTGGCGCTGGTGCTGGCGCTGGTCATCCGCGGGTTCGTCATCGAGTCCTTCCTGGTCGACGGCATCTCCATGGAACCCACCCTGCATGACGGCGAGCGCCTGCTGGTGGACAAGTTGACCTACCGCTGGCATCCGCCCGAGCGCTTCGACATCGTGGTCTTCCGCTACCCCCTCGATCCCTCCCGGGATTTCGTCAAACGGGTGATCGGCCTGCCGGGGGAGACGGTGTCGATCCGGGAGGGCCGGGTCTACGTGGACGGGCGGCCGCTGGAGGAACCCTATCTGAAGGAGCCGGGCGTGGACTTCTACCCGCCCACCACCGTGCCGCCAGGCCACGTGTTCGTCCTCGGGGACAACCGGCCCCACTCCGACGACAGCCGCAGCGGGTGGACGGTGCCGCTGCGCGACGTGATCGGCCGGGCCTGGCTGGTCTACTGGCCGCCGTCGGAGGTGGGGCTGGTGCCCCATCCCTGACCCTGCTGTGGTGGGAGCGCGGGATGCGGTCCCAGCTCCCGCCGCGGCGGGCGAGGGCAACCGACCCGGGGGTCCCACGACCCGGCGTCGTCCCGGGTGCGGCCGGCGGAGGGCCGGGGGAGGGGTTGGCGGTGGCGGAAGGCGGTGCACTCAAAGGGCACATGGCCCGGGCCTTGCGCCAGGTGCGCCGGTACGTGGCGGCCGTGGACGCGGTGGTCGAGGTGGCCGACGCCCGGGCGCCCTTCACCTCCCGCTCGCCCCAGCTGGCGTCCATGGTGGAGGGGCGGCTCCATCTGCTGGTCCTGTCCCGGGGCGACCTGGCCGATCCCGCCACCACCCGCGCCTGGGTTCGCTGGTTCGAGGCCCAGGGGATCGAGCCCTTCGTCGGCGAGGGGCCGGGCGATGCTCGCCTGATCAGCCGGCTGCGGCGGCGGCTGAAGCGGGCGCCGGCAGCTTTCAAGCCGCGGGTGCTGGTGGCGGGATTGCCCAACGTGGGCAAGTCGACCTTGCTCAACGGGCTGGCCGGCCGGCGGCGGGCCCGGGTGGGAGCCCAGCCCGGCGTCACCCGGGGCAAGCAGTGGGTCGACCTGGGGTCCTTTTGGCTGATGGACACCCCCGGCGTGCTGCCGCCCCGGCTGGGAGGAACGCGGCGCCTGGTGCTGGGGGCCCTGGGCCTGGTCGGGCCGGAGCTGGCGGCCCCCGAGGAAATCGTGGGCTTCCTCCTCCACCGGCTGGGTGGCGAACCGCGCTTTCGGGCGGCCCTGGCCCGGTGGGGGGTCGACCTGCCGCCGCCCGGTGGCCGGGTGGCGGGGGACCACATGGCGGAACGTCGCCCGGCGGCCGCGGATCCGGGCGAAGGGCCGGCGGGTCCGCCGGCAGCGCCGGGCGGCGCGGGGGCCGGTACCCCGCCAGCGGAAGGGGAGGGGGCGACCCCGCGGGCCAGCATGCAGGACCCGGCTGCCGTCGAGGCGGTGCTGGAGAAGGTCGCCCGTCACCGGGGGCTGTTGGGGCCGGGCGGGCAGCCCGACGGCCACCGGGCGGCGGCGGTGCTGGTGGCGGCCTTCCGCGCCGGGGAGCTCGGCCGCCTCTCCCTGGAACACCCGGCGATGATCGTTCCCCCACCACCCGACCGAGGCCTTGCTGGCCACCGGTGACGGACTTTCAGGTTATCGTCCCTTCTTCATCCCACCTGCTTCTATTGTGCCATCTTGTGGTATAAACAATGGATGAAAGACCCAGTAGGGGATCGAAGGTTCAGGCGGGCCCGCGGTGTCGCCCCAGGCTGGGCGGGACAGCAGGCCCCTGGAGATCCGGAACCGTCGACCGTGGTCCACCACGGCGGTCGCGGGGCCGTGGTGTGGGGGCCGTTCCGGATCGGCGGCCGCGGAATCGGCCGGTGGGCGGCGGCGCTGCCGGCCATCCGTGGCGTTGGGGGAGGGAAACCGGCGATGGGACGGCAGGGGCAGGATGAAGGCCTCCCAGGGGCGGAGACCGGCGCCGGCGGGCAGCGGCCGCCCCTGGCCCAGCTGGCCGCCCGCCTGGCCGCGGCCGCACCCGAGGAGCTGCCCGATCTGATCCGGCTGCTGGAGGGGGATCCGCGGGTAGGCGCCCGCGGGCTGCTGGCCCGAGCCCGCCGGCGCTGGGCCCGCTGGCAGGGCGCCCGGCGGCGCTGGGCCGAGCTGACCGCGGCCCAGGAGCAGGCGGCCGGCGGCCTGCTGGCGGCGGGGGTCGACGAGGTCGGCCGGGGTTGCCTGGCGGGACCGGTGGTGGCGGCTGCCGTGATCCTGCCCCGCGGTGCCGACCTGCCCGGGCTCGACGACTCCAAGCGGCTCACCCCCACCGCCCGGGAGGAACTGGCCGCCCGGGTGCGGCGGCAAGCCCTGGCGTGGGCCGTCGGCCTGGCGACGCCCGCAGAGATCGACGCGCTGAACATCGCCCGGGCCACCCGGCTGGCCATGCGCCGGGCGCTGGACGCCCTGCCCGTCGCGCCCCAGCGGGTTCTGGTGGACGGCCGCCCACCGGGGGACCTGGGCTACCCGCTGGAGGCGCTGGTGGACGGCGACGCCCGGCTGGCCGCCATCGCCGCGGCCTCGGTGGTGGCCAAGGTGTTCCGCGACGGGTGGATGGCCCGCCTGGATGCGGTCTACCCCGGTTACGGCTTCGCCCAACACAAGGGCTACGCCACGGCGGCCCACCGGGACGCCCTGGCCCGCCTGGGTCCCTGTCCGGAGCACCGGCGGAGCTTCCTGGGAGGGGCCGACCGGTGAGCGGGTCCCACCGGCCGCCCGGCCCGGGTGCCGGCGACCGGCGGCCGTCGCCTGACCGCCGGCCGCCCGACCGGCGCCGGCGGCCCGTCCCCGCCGGCGGGCCGGCCCCGGCCGGCAGGCCGGTCCGGGACCGGCAGCGCCGGGGCCGGGAGGCGGAAGAACTGGCCGCCCGCCACCTGGCGGCCCTGGGTTACCGGGTGGTTGCCCGGAACGTCCGCTGCCCCTGGGGGGAAGCCGACCTGATCTGCCGGGATGGCGACGAATGGGTGGTCGTCGAGGTGCGCTCTCGCCGCCGGCCACCGGCCGGGCTCCCCCCCTTCGGCACCCCCGAGCAGTCCCTCGACGCCCGCAAGTTTCGCCGGCTGGTCGCCGCCGGGCGGTGGTTCCTGGCGCGGGCGGGTGCGGCCGGAGCGCCCTGGCGGATCGACCTGGTGGCCGTCACCTGGCCGGCGGGGCCGGGCCGGCCGGAGGTGAGCCTGTACCGGCGGCTGGAGGGCGGCGCCCAGCGGTAGCCCGGGGCCCGGGCTGGCCCGCGGGCCGGGGCCGGGACGGCCCGCGGCTGGCCGCCGGTGTCGTGTCGCGGCTTGATGCGGTGTGCCCCGCGGCAGGTTCGTCCGGTTCCGCCGCCGGTGACGATGGCCGATCCGTCCCTCCGCCTCGGCGTCCGCCCGCGCTGTCCGGCCCGCCGCGGGATGCGGGGCAGGCCGCGGCCCCGTCCCGCCTACCAGCCCGGTGGAAAGCGGAACTCGGCGGCCAGCTCCAGGTCGTCCACCGTGATCTCGTCGCGGCCTGCCAGGTCGGCGGCCGTGCGCGCTACCCGCAGGACCTTGATCAAGCCGCGGCTGGAGAGCCCCAGCGCCTCATCGCGATACAGGGCGTCGAGCAGGCGCCGGGCCGCCGGCCCCATGGGGGCCCAGCGCCCGGCGTCGCCCGCCTCGAGCCAGCGGTTGACGGGCGGCTGCCCCGGCGGGTGGGCGAGCCCGAGCCGGCGGAAGCGATCGGCCTGGAGCCGGCGGGCGGCCGCCACCCGTTCCCGCACGGTCCGGGAATCCTCGGCCCGGACGGCAGCGGTGGGCGGCAGGGCAGCCCGCTTCACCCGCACCTGCAGGTCGATGCGGTCGAGCAGGGGTCCGGAGAGGGCCTGGCGGTAGCGGGCCAGCTGCCGCTCGGAACAGCGGCAGCGGCCGCCCGGCTGGCCGCAGGGACACGGGTTTGCCGTGGCCACCAGCTGGAAGGCGGCCGGGAAGCGCTCGGCGCCGGCCAGGCGAGCGACGGTGACGGCGCCCGATTCCAGCGGTTCGCGCAGGGCCTCCAGGGTCTCCCGCCGGAACTCGGCCAGTTCGTCCAGCAAGAGGACGCCGCGGTGGGCCAGGCTGGCCTCGCCGGGCCGGGGGATCTTGCCGCCGCCCACCATGGCGGCCACCGGGGTGGCATGGTGGGGCGCCCGCAGGGGCGGGCGGGTGATGAGGCCGGCCCCGGGCGGAAGCTGGCCCGCGATCGAGTGGATGGCCGTCACCTCGATGGCCGCTTCGTCATCCAGGGGCGGCAGCAGCCCGGCCAGGCAGGAGGCCAGCAGCGTCTTCCCGGCCCCCGGCGGCCCCAGGAACAGCAGGTGATGGCCTCCGGCCGCCGCCAGTTCCAGGGCGCGGCGCGCCCATGGCTGTCCCCGCACGGTGCCCAGGTCCGGGACCGGCACCGCGGCCGGGGTGCCGCCGCCTGCAGGGGGGAGGACCGGGTCGGGCACGCCCGCGGTGGGGTTCGCCAGGCGCTCCAGGAGCTCGGCCAGGTGCCGGACGGGCAGGGGGCGGATGCCGGGCAGCAGGGCCACCTCCGGAGCGTTGGAGGCTGGGCAGACCAGGTGGGTCGCGCCCTGCTGGCGGGCCGCCACGGCCATCGACAGAGCCCCCCGCACCGGGCGGACTGACCCGTCCAGCCCCAGCTCGCCGAACACGGCCCAGCCCGGCGGCGGCTGGGGGCTCTGGCCGCTGGCGGCCAGCAGCCCGACGGCCACGGCCAGATCGAGGGACGTCCCCTCCTTGGGCAGGTCGGCGGGGCTCAGGCTGACGGTGATCCGCTGGAGGGGAAAGGTCCGCCCGGCGGCGCGGACGGCGGCCCGCACCCGCTCCCGGGCCTCGCGGACCGCCGCCGAAGGGAGCCCGACGACCACGAAGTTGGGCAGGCCGCGGTCGACCACCGTCTCCACCAGCACGGGGACACCGCGCCAGCCGCTGCACACCAGGCCGAGGACCGTGGAGGCGCGGCTGCTGTGCGGGACCGGCGGGCGGCCGGCCGTGGCCGCGGGGGTGTTTTCCCCCGGGCCCCCGTCCACCAGGGCCCACCCGTGCCCGTCCGCCGCTGGCATCGTCACCCCTCCCAAGGGGATCCCTCCCCGAACCCCTGGCTCACCGCCCCCACCGCACCGGGTCCGGGCTTGCAACACGAAGGCGACCGGCGATCCGCCGCGCGGGCTCGAAGGCGGATGGGATCCCCTTCGGCTCGCGGTCTCGGCCGCCACCCGGGACGGTGGGGCCGGGCCCCAGCCTTGACGGGGGCCGCCCGGTGATGTAAGGATATGGTGTAGAGGTAAAAGTTGTCAACCCAGTCCGGCGGAAGCGGACCGGGCATGGCCCGGTGGGCGGCGGCGTATAGATGCCCCGGCGGCTCAGCAGGCGGAGGTGGGACGGAATGGCGCCGGGGCGCTGGCGGTGGACACTGGCCGTGGGAGCCGTCCTGCTGTTCGTCCTGGCCCTTTGGACCGGGCGGGCACCCCAATCCCATGGCCAGCGGCCGCCGGGGCGCGCCGGCGGGGAGTGGGTCGAGGCCGTTCCGTCCCTGCCGTCGAGCCTGGATCCCGCCCGGGCCCGGTCGGAGGTGGAGGTCCGGGTGGCCGCCCTGCTTTACGAGGGCCTGGTGCGCCTGGCGCCCGACGGGTCCCTGCGGCCGGCCCTGGCCCGGCGCTGGGAGGTGCGGGACGGCGGCCGCCGGTACGTGTTTTGGTTGCGTCCGGGCCTCCGCTTTCACAACGGCCGGCCGCTGACGGCGGCGGACGTGGTGTACAGCCTGACGCGCCTGGTCGACCCCCGGGCCCCGGCCCCGCGGGCCTGGGTCCTGGAAGGGGTGGAGGGGGTGGCCGAATTCCGCTCGGGCCGGACCCCCACCATCGCCGGGATCCGCGCCCTGGGTCCCGACCGGGTGGAGATCCGACTGACCGCGCCCCGCCCCGGCTTCCTCTACCGGCTGGCGACGCCGGGGGGTGCCATCCTCGACGCGGAAACCTTGCGGGCCAGTGGAGGCGGCGCCTTCGCCCCGGTGGGGGCGGGACCGTTCCGGCTGGTGGCCCGGAAGGAAGGGGAGCTGGAGCTGGAGGCCTTCACCGGCTACTACCGGGGCCGCCCCTACCTGGAACGGGTGCGGTTCGTCGCCGCCGGCCCGCGGTCCCAGACGCTGACGGCCTTCGCCGAGGGACGGCTGACGGCCGTGCGCCTTCTGCCCCATGAGGTGCGGGAGCTGGCGGCCCGGGGCTGGTCGGGTCCCCAGTGGCGGGTCGAGGTGCCGGCCACGGTGGGCATCGTCGTCAACGGCGCCCGGCTGCCCCTGTCCCATCCCGCCGCCCGGCGCGCCCTGGCCTACGCCATCGACCGGGAGACCCTGGTGGCGGGGCTGGCGCC
>DATCLH010000078.1:0-9736 GCA_036564035.1 Thermaerobacter sp. | reverse complement strand
CGGCCGGAGAACGGCCACCGCCCACCCCCGTCTCACCGGCCGTCTCCCGCGGCCGGCTCGTCGCCGCCGCCCGAGCCGGCGCCCTCAGCCCCGCCCGAGCCGCCGCTCTCCTGGGCCCCTTGCTCCTGCTGCTGGCCGCCCGCGGTGGCCGGCTTTTCCAGGGCGGGCAGCACCTGCTCTTCGAAGTACGACAGGTCGTCGGCATCCAGGCGGTACACCCAGGGCCCCTCGTTGGTCGCCACGTAGCGCCCGCCCTCCTCGGCGGTCGCGCCGACGCGGATCTCCAGGTAGGGCGCCGAGGGGCCGCCCGGCGCGCCCTGGAACTCCAGCCGGATACGCCCGTAGGGCTCCGCCAGGCCGTAGCGCTGCTGGACGGCCGGTTCGTCCCCCCGGTCGCTGGCGAAGTCCGCCGCCCGCCACTGGTGCAGGGCGAACCAGAGCTCGGACAGCTGGCTGGCGTCCTGCGTGCCCACCGCGCGGCCGTCCCGTTCCATCGACCAGCTGGTGCCGCCCTCCTGCCGGACGAAGACCAGGTGCCGGTCACCCCAGTCCAGCTCCACCCGCCGCACCCGGTCGTCCTCGAAGGGCACGAACATGGTCTCCCGCAGCTGGTCCGGGGGCATCGCCAGGGTGTCGGCGAGCCCCGGCGCGATCAGGTAGACGTCGTCGCCTCCGGCCACTCGGGCGTAGGTGCCGCCCCCGGTCAGGGGGCTCTTGGCGCCGAGCTCCAGGACGCGGGCCTGGTCCTCCCCGGTGAAGCGCACCGTCACCCGCGTGGCCGGCCGGTCCAGACCGTACTGGGCCAGCTCGCCGGCGCCCACGTCCTCAGCGACCCGCCGCTGGGCCACCAGGCGCCGCAGGCCGTCGGCGATGGTCGTGGCGTACTCCTCGGCCACCGGGTAGGGGCCCGGCTGGTGGATCCACCAGCGGCGGGCAGCCAGCAGGCCGCCGATGGTGTCGGCCGCCACGGGTCCCTGGCCGCCGAAGGGCTGATCCGGCGCCACCACCAGCGGCGGCGGCGGGCCCGGCCGGAGGACGATGCGGCCGTCTTCGCCCTCGATCACCACCTCGCGGACCGAGGCCTCCCCGGCGTCCCACACCACCGCCGTCTCGTCGTCCGCCTGGTCCTGGCTGCCAGCCTGTTCGTCCCGGGTGGTCCAGGCATACACGGCCAGCCCCGCCGCCACCACGAGGAGGAACAAGCCCAGGAAGGCCTGCTGGAACGGCCCGCGACGGCGCTGCCGCCGGCTCATGCGTGCCGCCTCCTCCACCAGATGGCCAGCCCCGTCAGGGCCACCAGCGCGGGGAAGCCCAGCACGAGCCCGTAGAAGATGCCGACCACGGCGCGCGGCGTCAGCACGATGGGCGTCGCCGCCAGCTCCTTGGGCCGGATGGTCAGGCGCTGCTCGGAGCCGATCAACCAGTTGACCGCGTTGATCACGAAGTCCCGGTTGCCGGGGATCCGGTCCAGGTAATCGTTGGCGACGAAGGCGGCGCTGCCGACCACCACGGCCACGGGGCGCGGACCGCCGGCCGCCTCGCCCTGGTCGCCCTGCCCCTCATCCCGGCCAGCGGCCTCTTGCCCGGCCTGGTCCGTCCCCCCGCCCAGATCGCCTTCCACGGCCAGGGCCAGGGTCAGGGGCCCGGGCCGGTCCTGGGAATCCTGCCGCACGGCCTGGGACCGGAGGTCCGTCTCCCCCCACGCCGCGTCGCTGGTGTGCAGAAGCTCCGTGGTGGTGAGCTGGGTCCCCTCCCGCGGCGCCAGGCTGCGGCTGCCGGGCAGGACCAGCACCAGCTCGCCCTGCTGCAGCGGGTCGACGATGGCATGGCTGCCCAAGAGGGGCATCGGCGACAGCGGATCCTGCCCGAGGAAGGCGCGCTCCGGGTCGACCACCACGTCAGCCGCCGCCTCCACCCCCACCGACGCCAGCAGCTGTTCCAGCTGCTCCAGGTGGGCGGCCTGGGGGTTGGGGCCATAGAGGACCAGCAGCCGGCCGCCGCCGCGCACGTACTCCTCCAGGCGCCGGCGCTCTTCTTCCAGGAGATCCCGGGTCGGGCCGGCGATCACCACCACGGCGGCGTCCTCCGGCACCTTGCCCTTCTGGGCCAGGTTGAGGCTCTCCACCGTCAGGGCCTCGCCCTCCAGCAGCCGGCCCAGGGTGGTCAGCTCGCGGTCGGGGGTGCCCTCGCCGTGGCCCGTGAGGAAGTAGACCTTCTTGCCGCCCCGGCCCGTCAGGTCCAGCAGGGCGCGGGTGATGGCCTGTTCGGCCCGGATCTCCAGCCCGCCGCCGGCCCCGTAGCCGAAGAGGCTCAAGGGGTCGATCTTGCGGTAGTCGTCGCCGACCTCGACGACCACGGTGTTATAGGTGTCCACCTCGTACCGGCGCGCCGTGGACGGCTCCTGTTCCGGGTCGACCACCTCAAGGCGGATCCGGTCCGAGGCGCGGTCGTACTGTTCGAGGATCCGGCGCAGGGTGTCCCCCTCCGCCGACCCGGACTGGAGGAACCCGTACAGGGTGACGTCCTGCTCGAGCCCCTCCAGCACCTGGAGGGTCGAGGGCGAGAGGGAGTAGATCTTCTGCGCCGTCGCGTCGTACCGCCACGAGTAGCGGGCGGCGAACACGTTGGCCAGCACCAGCAGGGCCAGCACGGCCACCGTCAGCACGGCCGTGTTCGTCCCCCGCCAGAGGACGCGGCGGCGATGGACATCGGCCCGTTCGGCCATAGGCGGCCCTCCTCAAACCGTGCTCGCTTCCGGCGGATGGCTCCGGCGTGCCGCGGTGCTCCCCAGCACGGGACCGCGTTTTTCGCTCACGCCGCCCAGGTGCGGCGCTCCACGTTGCGCACGGCCAGGAACAGGAAGCCGGCGATCAGCGACAGGAAGTAGACCAGCCGCCGGGTGTCCAGCACGCCGTTGATGAAGTCGCTCAGGTTCTCCCACACCGAGGCAGCCCGCAGCACGTCGCCCGTGGTCCCGCCGACGGAGCCCGCGGCCCAGTCCAGCATGTACAGGGCCAGCAGGATGCCGAAGCCCGCCACGGCGGCGATCACCTGGCTGTCGCTCAGGGTCGAGGCCAGCAACCCGGCCGCGGCGAAGGTGGCGGCGACCAGCCACACGCCCAGGTAGCCGACCAGGAGGGTCGGCCACTCGACGGCGCCGTAGGCCGCGGTGACGGCGGGATAGATGCCCGTCACCAGCAGCAACACGGTGAGCAGGGTCAGCACGGCCAGGAACTTGGCCAGCACCGCCTGGTTCAGGGTGATGGGCGACGTCAGGAGGAGCTCCGCCGTGCCCCGCTGCTGTTCCTCGGCCCACAGCCGCATGGTCAGGGCCGGCACCACGAAGAGCAGCAAGACCACCATGTGGTCCAGGAGAAAGCGCAGGTCCGGCGCCTGAAAGCTGGCCACCACCGCCAGGTAGTACCAGCCCGTCAGCGCCAGGAACACGGCCGCCACCACCCACCACAAGGGCGACAGCCAGAAGGACAGCACGTCCTTGCGCCACAAGGCCAGCAGCCCGCTCCAGCCCACGGCCCTCACCTCCCCGCGGCGCCCGCGCTGCGGCGGCGCCCGCCGCGATCCGACGCCCCGTCCTCGGGCCGCCGGTCCCCGGGCCGCCGGCCCGCGCCGGACGCCGGTTCGTCCGTCACCAGCTGCATGAAGATCTCCTCCAGGCTCATCTCCAGGGGGCGCATCTCCAGGATGGGCCAGCGCTCGGCGGCCAGGGCGTAGAAGATCGGCTCCCGCACGTCACGGCCCCGGGCCGTCACCTCCAGGCGGACCACCGGCTCCATCCCCGGCCCGGCCTCCGCCCCGTGGCCGCCCTCCGTTCCAGGGCCGGCCGCCTCCGGGGTCCCTTCACCGGACGAACCGGCGGGCTCGCGCCCGCCCGCTGCGGCCGCGGCCTGCGGGTCCCCATCGAGGACGCGCACGGATTCCACGCCCTCCAGCTCCCGCAGCCGGCGGGCCACCGCCGCGGCCGGCCCTTTGACCGTCAGGCGCAGGGCCGTGCCGCCCTGCAGGGCGCGGGTCAGCCCCTCGGGCGTGTCCTGGGCCACCAGGCGGCCGCGGTTCATGATCAGCACCCGCTGGCAGGTCTGGCGCACCTCGGGCAGGATGTGGGAGCTCAGGATCACCGTGTGCTCGCCGGCCAGGTCGCGGATCAGCTGGCGCACCTCCACGATCTGGGTGGGGTCCAGGCCCACCGTGGGCTCGTCCAGGATCAGCACGTCGGGCTTGCCCACCAGGGCCTGGGCCAGGCCGACCCGCTGGCGGTAACCGCGGGACAGGTTGCCGATCAGGCGCTTCCACACGTGGGCCACCCCGGTGCGCTCGGCGGCGTCCTGGGCCTCGGCCCGGCGCCGGTGGCGGGGGACGCCCTTCAAGGCGGCGACGAAGAGCAGGTAGGATTCCACCGTCATGTCCGGGTACACCGGCGGGTTCTCGGGCAGGTAGCCCACCCGCCGCTTGACTTCCAGGGGTTCTTCCCAGGTGTCGAACCCGGCGACGCGGATGGTGCCCGCGCTGGGCGGCATGTAGCCGGTGATGAGGCGCATGGTGGTCGTCTTGCCGGCCCCGTTGGGTCCCAGCAAGCCGACGATCTCGCCCCGCCCGACGGTGAAGGTCAGGTCCGTCACCGCCCGGTGCTCGCCAAAGCGTTTGCTCACGTGGGAGACCTCGATCATGGCAACCCTCCTCCCGGTCCGGAAAGCCCGGCCACCGCGCAACAGTATAGCATCGGCCCTTCCGGCGCCGCCGGACGGGGAGGAAGGCAAATGTAAAGGATTTGTTAACGGGGCGTGAGGCCGTGCTGGCCGCGCTGGTGTCGAGCGGGGGTTCCGGCCGGTGCCGGGAGGGGGTCGCGGCCGGAAGGCGGGGCGGGCGGAGCGCGGCGTCAGGGCCGGCCTGGAGGGGCCAGCAGGGCCGGTGCCCCCTCCCGCCCCGGCGCCGCCGCCCAGGCGGAGGCCGCCGCCAGGGCGGGGGCCGGCGGGCCCAAGGGGCGGAAGGCCGGCCGGGCCGCGTCGACGGGCCAGGGGGAGAGCAGCTGCCCCAGGGGGACGATGGCCAGCCCCCGGCGCTGGAGGCCCTCGATCATGGCGGGCAGGGCCTCCACGGTGACCGCCGTCGGGTGCATGAGGATGAGGTCGCCGGGACGCGCCTGGGTGACGATCCGCCGCGCCATCGCCGCGGGCGCCGGCTTCATCCAGTCCACCGTGTCCAGGCTCCAGTAGATCAGGCGCACGCCGGCCTCGGCCGCCGCCTGTTCCACCGCGGCCGTGCGCACCCCCCGGTGGGTGCTGTAGAACCGGATGGCCGCAGGCTCGACCCCGGCGGCCCGGGCGACGGCCGCCACGCCCTGCCGGAGATCGGCCAGGACGCTCGCCGCCGGCGCCCCCTCCAGGTCCAGGGCGTCGGAGTAGCCGTGGCTGCCCAGCTCGTGGCCCCGCCGGGCCATGGCCGCCACCAGGTCGGGGTGGGCTTCCGCCCAGCGGCCCACGGGGAAGAAGGTCACCCGCACGCCGCCCCGGTCGAAGGCGTCCAGCATGGCGGGCAGATGCTCCTCCCCCCAGGCCACGTTGACCAGGAAGGTCACCGCCTGCTTGCGCCGGTTGCCGTGGTAGACCGGCGCCTGGGGGAAGGCGTCCAGGTCCCGGCGGGGCGGGATGGCGCGGAAGGCCAGGTCGACCCGGCTGCCCCGGGGCGCGCGCAGGATCGCCGCCAGGCTGGCCGGTTCGTCCAGCTCCAGACCGGCGAGGCCCGGGATCACCGCCCGGCTGGCCGGATCGGGCCGGGCATCCTCCGGCGGCATGGCCACCCGGGGGGCCAGCTGCCCTAGCCAGGCCTCCACCCGCTCCCGGGGCCAGCCGCCCACCGCCACGGGGCCGACCCAGACGCCCGGCGCCACCCGGCCGGGCAGGTCGCGGGGGGATCCCCTGCCGGGAAGAAGCCGGGCCGGCGACCAGCCGTGCCGCCCCAGGGCCACCGCCACCCCGATCAGCAGAAGCCATCCCAGCGCCCGCCGCCACCGTTGCCGCGTTGCCGCCATGGTCCACCGCTCCCCGAGCGGGCCGTCGGGCCCGGCGCCGCCGGCTGGGGGGATCGCCCGCTCCAATCCGAACCTATGGGGCGCGGGGCGGCGGCATGAGCGGCGGGCGGGTCCGGGTCGAGGCGGGCCATGACGGTGCCCGTGGCCGTCGTGTCGAACCCGCCCAGGGCGGCCAGCTGGCGCCGGACCCAGGCGTCGCCCAGGGTGCCCAGCAGGGCCTGCACCGCCGGTTCGTCCAGGGTGGGACGGAGGAAGACCAGGTCGTAGGCCACCGCCCGCAGGGGGATGAACCCGAGCCCAAAGGCGGCGGCGACGGCCGCCGTGCTGACCCCCGCGTCGGCCTCGCCCCGGGCCACGGCCCGGGCCACCTGCAGGTGGTCGGGGACGAACCGGTCGAAACCGGCCACCGCCTGGGGCGGGATCCCCGCCGCCGCCAGGCACCGTTCCAGGAGCAGCCGGGAGCCGGCCCCGGGCTCGCGGTTGACCACCACCACCCCTGGCCGGGCCAGGTCGGCGACGCCCCGCAGGCCCAGGGGGTTGCCGGGAGCGACCAGCAGGCCCTCCTCCCAGACCCCCAGGCGGATGACCACCGCCGCCAGGCCGGGCAGCATCGCCCGGATGAAGGCCAGGTTGTCGGGCTCGCCGGGTCCTCCCGCCACGTGGACCCCGGCGGCGTGGACCGTCCCCGCCCGTAGCAGCTCCAGGGCCCGGCGGCTGTTGACGGCCAGGCGGTGCAAGCGGGCGCCGTGCCGGCCGGCGGCCAGGGTCCGGGCCCAGAGGGAGAGCTCGGGGGCGCACCCCGCCACCAGCACGGAACGGTCCAGATCCTGGGGGTCTTCCAGCAGGGCCGCCCGCCAGCGGCGACCGCCGGCCGGGGGTGCGGCGGGTTCGACCACCCCCGGGTTGACCGGCCCCTCACCGGCCGGGGCCGCAGCGTCACCGAGGGCTGCGGCGGGCTCGCCCGCTCCCGGCTCGACCCGCCCCTCGCCAGCCGGGGGTGGGGCGTCACCGGGGGCCGCGCCGGGTTCCACCGCCTGCGGCTCGACCGGCCCCTCCCCGGCCGGCGCGATCAGCCGGGCCCCGGCCGGCACCAGGTCGGCGGCAAAGGCGGCGTCGCCGTGGAGCAGGTGGCCGACCCAGCGCCCGCCCACCCGGCCCACCAGGATCCGGCCGCCCGGCGGCACCTCCGGAGCGGGGACCTGGGCCCCGCCATCCCCATCCGGTGCGGGTGCCAGCTCGACGACCACCTCCGGCGGCGGCTCCTCCAGCCGGAAGAGGTCCTCTACCCGGCAGCCCAGGGCCCGGGCCAGACGCAGGGCCACCGCCAGAGAGGGGGTCATCTGGCCCGCCTCGATGGCGCCGATGGCCTGCCGGGTCACGCCGGCCCTGGCGGCCAGCTCCTGCTGGGTGAGGCCGAGCCGCAGGCGGGCCTCCCGCAAAGCCGCCGCCACCACCGGCGGCCCGCCTTCGGGTCGCCCGCCCGGCCCGGGACCGCCCCCTTGCTCGCCCCTCATGGCTGCGGCCTCCTCCCGTCCCAACCCAGCAGGCCGGCCGGGGTGGGCACGGGCGGCGGGGAGGGGACCGGGCGGACGAACCGGCTTCCGCCCGGCTCCCCCCGCCGCGGCCGGCGCCAGCGGTAGCCCGCCCCCAGGGAGAGGGCGGCCACCGCCGTCAGGAGCAGCGCCAGGCGGGCGGCCACGTCGTCCCGGCCGGCCTGGACGGCGCTGTAGATCGCCAGGGGCAGGGTCTGGGTCCGGCCCGGGATGTTGCCCGCGACCATCAGGGTGGCGCCGAATTCCCCCAGGGCCCGGGCAAACGCCAGCAAGACCCCGGTGGCGATGCCGGGCCAGGCCAGGGGCAGCACGATCCGCCGGGCCAGGGTCCACCCGGCCGCCCCGTCGATGGCCGCCGCCTCCCGGACGTCGGCCGGGATCTCCTCCAGGGCCGCCCGGGCGGGCTGCACGAACAGGGGCAGGGCCACCACGGCCGCCGCCAGCACCGCCGCGGCCGGCGTGAAGATCAGGCCCGTCCCCAGCCCGCGGCCGGCCAGCCAGCCCAGGGGCCCGTGGCGCCCCAGCAGCTGCAGGAGGTAGAACCCGAGGACCGTGGGCGGGAGGGCCAGGGGCAGGGTGACGGCCACATCCAGCAGGGTCCGGCCCCGCCACCCCGGCCGGGCCAGCAGGGCCGCCAGGGGCAGACCGGCCGCCACCACGATCAGCGTGGCCGTCGTGGCCACCAGCAGCGACACCCGCAGGGCACCCATGGCATCGACCACCGGTCTCTCCCTCCCCCTTCCGCCGCCCCGCACCCGCCCGTTCCGGGCCGGCCCTTTGTCGATCACGCTGTCGATCCCGCGGTCGCCGAGCATGAGCTCGTCGCCCCTGCGGTCGCCGCCCTGGGGTGGCCGCCCCGCGGTCTCGGCCCACCGGTCCCTCGCCCACCGGGGCACCGCCCACCGCGACGGCCCTCCCACGGTCCAGCGTCCACCACTGCGACGGCGCCCACCGGTTCGCCGCCCACCGCGATGGCGCCCGCCCAGCGCCCACCGGTACGGCACCCGCCTACGACGTCCGCCGGTCCAGCGCCGGTCCCGACGCCCCGATCAGGGAGGCGGCAAAAACCCGTAATGCCGCAAGAGGGCCTGGCCTTCCGGCCCTGCGAGAAACCGCATCAGGTCCCGGGCCGCCTCCCCATGGGGAGCCGCCCGCGGGACCGCCGCCGGGTAGACGATGGGGTGGTGGCTGCCCGCCGGCGCCGGGGCCACCACCCGCACCCCCGGCGCCGTCGCCGCGTCCGTCGCGTAGACGATGCCAGCATCGGCGGCCCCCGCCGCCACGTGGTGGAGGACCTGCCGGACGTCCTGGTCCAGGACCAGCTTGGGCTCGACCGCCCCCCAGAGGCCCAGGTGCTCCAGTACCTGCCGGCCGTAGCGGCCCGCCGGGACGTGGGCCGGGTCCCCCAGGGCGACGCGGTGCACCGCCGCGCCGGCCAGGTCCGCCCACGCCTTGACCGGCACGGCCGGCGGGCCGCCGTCCCCGGCCGCCGGGACGACCAGCACCAGCCGGTTGCCGGCGATGACCCGGACGTCGCCCTCCGTCACCAGCCCCGCCCGGACCAGCCGCTCCACCGGCTCCCGGCCGGCCGCCACGAACAGGTCGACGGGCGCGCCCGCCTCCACCTGGGCCGCCAGGGCCCCCGAGGAGCCGAAGTTGAACTGGACCATCACGTCGGGACGAACCTGCCGGAAGGCGGCGGCCACCGCCTGCAGGGCATCCTGGAGGGAGGCGGCCGCCGCCACCAGCAGGACCGTCTCCCCCGCCGGGCCGGACCCGGCGCCGGCGGAACGCCCCCCAGCCGGGGTTTGGCCGGGGTCGGAGGCCACCGGGCCCGCCCCAGGGGCACCCGGTTCCGCAGCGGCCCCCGTACCGGCCCCGGCGGAAGCCCCGGGGCCGGGGGCGGCCGGTTCGTCCGGCGATAAGGCCGCCCCGCCGCACCCGGCCGCGGCGATCAGCGTCACCAGGGCCATCACCCAGGCCATGGCGGCCGCCCTGATCGCCCAGGGGCGGGACCCCTTCCGCCTCCGCCGGCTCCCCAGCCCCCGCCGGCCGGAACGGCCGGGCGCCGTGCCGGCGGCCTTCGCCGTGGAGGCCGGAAGCTCGTCTCCAGACACCGCGGGGACCGCTCCCGCCG
>DATCLH010000077.1:0-2264 GCA_036564035.1 Thermaerobacter sp. | reverse complement strand
GAGCGGCTGCGCTCCCGCTTCGAGTGGGGGCTGATCTCCGACATCCAGCCCCCCGACTTCGAGACCCGGGTCGCCATCCTGCGCAAGAAGGCGCAACTGGAGAAGCTTCGCGTCCCGGACGACGTCATCGCCTTCATCGCCGAGCGCATCGACACCAACATCCGCGAGCTGGAGGGGGCCCTGATCCGGCTGGTCGCCTTCGCCTCGCTGACGAACCACGAGATCGACCTGGAGCTGGCGACGGAAGTCCTCAAGGACATCCTGCCGCCGCCCCGGGCCAACAAGGTCACCATCGCCCGCATCCAGGAGGTGGTGGCCGAGTACTACGGCGTCAAGGTGCGGGACCTGAAGGCGCGGCGCCGCACCCGGGCCATCGCCTTCCCCCGCCAGGTGGCCATGTACCTCTGCCGGGAACTGACCGAGGCCTCCCTGCCCCGGATCGGCGAGGAGTTCGGCGGGCGGGACCATACCACCGTGCTCCACGCTTACGAGAAGATCAGCCAGGACTCGCGCAACGATCCCCAGCTGGCGCGCCAGGTCAAGGAGCTGATCGACCTGATCCGCAAGGGCTGAACGTCCCAGACGGCGGCGTCCCCCAGGGGCGGAGCCGCCGCGCCGGCTGTGCACAAGGCGTGGACAACCGGCCCGGGATCTGGGGATGACCTGGGGAAGGGCGCCGGCAAGCCGGCAGGAGCGCCCGGCCGGCAGGGGAATGTGTGGACAGGCGGGGAAGGTTGTCGACAGCTTATCCCCGTCTCCGACACCGTTCGACAACGGGGCGCGGCGGGCTTTTCCACACTGCCCACAGCCCCTACTACGGATACGACGAAGAGAAGATTCCATCCCTGAGGAGGAAGGCCACCTTGCGCCTGACCATCGAACAAAGCGACCTGCACGCCGCCCTGCAAGTGGCCAGCCGGGCCGTGGCGACCCGCTCGACCCTGGCCGCCCTCTCGGGCATCCTGCTGGTGGCCGAACCGGAACAGCTGCGCCTGGTGGCCACCGACCTGGAGATGACCGTCGAGGCCCTGGCGCCCGCCCGCGTCCAGGAGGAGGGCTCGGTCATCCTGCCGGGTCGCCACCTGGCCGAACTGGTCCGCCGGCTGCCCCCGGGCGAGGTGGAACTGGAGGTCGACGCGGGCTTCCGGGCCCGGCTGCTCCAGCACCGTTCCCGCTTCACCCTCCACGGCATGGATCCGGGCGCCTTCCCCGCCGTGCCGCGGGTGAGCGCCGGCAGCACGGTCCTCTTCGACAACGGGCAGCTGCGCAACGTGCTGCGCCGGACCACCTTCGCCGTTTCCGCCGACGACGCCCGGCCGATCCTGACCGGCGTCAGCTTCCGCGTCGAAGGCGACCGGCTGGAGGCCCTGGCCACCGACGGCTTCCGCATCGCCGCCTGCCGCGTCCAGCTGGAGCGCCCGGTGGAGGGCCAGCCCGTGGACGTGGTGATCCCGGGCCGCAGCCTGGCCGAGGTGGCGCGGCTCTTGCCGGACGACGGCATCGGGCGGCTCATCCTGGACGAGACCCAGGCGGGCTTCCAGCTGGGGGAGGTGCGGCTGATCTCGCGCCTGCTGGAGGGGACCTACCCGCGGGTCCTGGACCTGGTTCCCTCCCAGTACCCGACCCGGGTCCAGCTTCCCACCCGCGCCTTCCAGGAGGCGTGCGAGCGGGCGGCCTTGATGTCGGACACGCGCCAGGCGGCCCGCTGGCTCATCCGCCTGTCGGTGGAACCGGGACGCCTGGTGGTGACGGCCAGCGATCCCGAGCTGGGCGAGGCCCGGGAAGAGGTTCCGGCCCAGGTGGAGGGCGAGGGGATGACCATCGGCTTCAACGCCCGTTACCTGGTGGACGGGCTCAAGGCCGTGGAGACCGAGGAGGTCCTGTTCGAGCTGACCGATCCCCTCAAGGCCAGCCGCTTGCGGGGCCTGGGGGCCGACGACTTCTTCTACATCGTGTTGCCGGTCAAGATCTCGTAAGGCCGGTCCAGCCGCCTCGCTTGGGGAAGCCCCGGGCCCTTCGGCGGCGCGGGGGCCTGGGCGGTGCGGGGCGCCGGCAAGCCATCGTACCGGGCGGGGCCGCCGCCGCGGCCCGGGAGGGAAGGTCGTGGTCGTCCACCGGGTGGTGTTGCGACAGTTCCGCAGCTACGAGCAGGCCACCCTGGACCTGGAGCCCGGCCTGGTGCTGCTCACCGGCCCCAACGGCATCGGCAAGACGAACCTGCTGGAGGCGATCCACTTCGCCGCCACCGGCCGGTCGCCGCGCAC
>DATCLH010000076.1:0-6155 GCA_036564035.1 Thermaerobacter sp. | reverse complement strand
GCCCAGGCCACTGCGGCCGGATCGGCGCCCGGCGTGCCGGCGGCCGGACCGCCGGTGCGGGCCCCCTTGGACGGCGAGATCACGCAGCGCCCCCATGGCCACTCCTCCCCCAGCGACCGCGACCGCCGCCGTCCGCCGGGGAACCCGCCGGCCGGCGTGGCGGCAACACCCATATATTTACATTCTCCTGCCACGTTTTGTCAATGTTGCAGCGCGAAGGCCGCTGGGTGGCCCGGCCCCTCGCCCCGGCTCCCGCCCGGGACGGGTCCTTTCCTCCCTCCGTGCACCCCCAGGGCACCCCCAGGGCACCCGCCGGCCCCGCACGGGGCCGGCATCGAACCCAACGGGCGACCGGAAAGCCGGTGGCCCCAAGGCCGGGGAAAAAGACATCCGGGGCCCGCCTGCGCAAGGCGGGGCCCCGGCGTTCCCGATCGACAGCGGCCGCAGTGGCCCTGGCGGCGACCTCACTCCTCCAGGTGGCGGGCGATGAACCCGGCGGCCGTCTCGGCCAGCTTGAGCTCCAGGGTCCCGGTGTCCCGCCCCTGCTCGCGGGAGGCGATGATCACGGCCCCGACCGGGTCGCCGCCGACCACGATGGGCGCGATGACCTCACTGGTGAAGGGGCACGGCTTATCCTCGTCGGCACCGACCAGGGGACCGGGGTGCCGGTGCCGGTCCGCGGTGAAGTGGAGCACCTGCCGCTGCTCCATCGCCTGATAGACCACCGAACCGATGGGCTTGCCGGCAAACTCCTTGGGAGCCGCCCCCGCCACGGTGACCACCTGGTCCCGGTCCGTCACCATGGCGATGAGGCCCGACGCGTCGGCCAGGGACTGGGCGATCCCGCTGACCATGTCCTCCAGGTCGGCGATGGCCGAATACTTCTTGAGGATCACCTCGCCGCCCTTGTCCACGAAGATCTCCAGGGGGTCGCCGTCGCGAATGTTCATGCTGCGGCGGATCTCGATGGGGATGACGATCCGCCCCAGGTCGTCGATGCGCCGCACCACCCCAGTGGCCTTCATGACGTCACCTCTTCTGCCGTGGTGTGGGAAGAACCGGCCCGGCGCCCAGGCCGCGGCGGTCTCCGCGGCGCGCCGCCGGGACGGGCCGCCTGAACACCCGTCCCCGGCCACGGAGCCCGGCACCGGAACGCCGGCCCGGCGCCACCGGGGCCGGCAACGAGGCGCTGACCGGCCCGTGGTCTGCGGCCTTCGGGCCATGGGCACTGGTGGCGTTAGTATGCAGTTCCGCCGTCGCCGCTTATTCGGCAGGAAAGCCAGGGATGGGAGAAGATGTCACGTGGTGACACAGCCTTCCAGCAGAGGCCCCACACCGGACCCGCCTCCGTGGCGCGCTGGCGAGGGGCGACGGACGCCGGCGCGCCGCCGGGACCGGCGCGCGCTAGACCCCTCGGGCCCCCGCCGCACCCGCGACCTGCAAGAACATGACGGGGGAGGCGGACGAACCGCCTCCCCCGGGCGGGGCCACAAGCGCCTCGGCACCCTTTCGGATAGGGAACTTGTGACCCGCGCCACCCATACGATGTCGCGCCGGACCCCGCGCTACGCCGGAAAATGGTGCCAGGCCGGCGCCGGCCCGAAACCCGCGCCGGAGCGCCGGCGTCCTCCGCAGCGGGGCGGCCACGGGCCGGCCGTCAGGCGCCGGGGTCCAGGTGGGCCCGGACCAGGGCTTCGACCACCCGCACCCGGTCCAGCTTCTGGGCCAGCACCCGCGCCCCGCGGTGGGCGGTGATGTAGGCCGGCTCGCCGGTGACCAGGAAGTGGGCCAGCTGCCGGGCGGGGTCGTAGCCCCGTTCCTGCAGGGCCAGCAGGACCTGGGCCAGCACCTGGCGTTCGGCCGGATCCAGCGCGTCCTCCCCGGCCGGCGGCAGCACGGGGAGCCGGCGGGTTCCCTCCCGGCCCACCGGGGGGAGCGGGGGCTCTGATCCCGCCGGCACCGGACGCGACGCCGCCGGTGCCGGGGGCGAGGCCGGCTCCCGCGTGGCCGCGGCCTCGTCCCCGCCGGCCTGGTCGCCGTTGCCCTTCGGACCCGGACCGGCGCCGCCGCCGGCCCGGCCGCGGGCGCCGGCCGGGGCGCCGCCGCGGCGGCCGGCCGGCCCGCTGGCATCAGCCACGGGGGCCGGGGAAGCCGGTTCGTCCCCCGTGTCCCGATTGCGCTCCATGACGGGATGCCTCCTGCCGGTGGCCGCCCCAGGTCCGGCGGTCAGAGCAGCATCTCACCGGACTTGGGGAAGTAGCCCGAGCCGATCAACGCCTCCATGATGCGGTGGACTTCCGCGAACATGGGCTCCACGTCGGGCTCGTCGCTGCAGTCCACCTGCCAGACGTACACGGCGTACGCCTCGTGCACCGCCACCCGGCCGTCGGGAAGCACCGAGATGACGAACTTCACCTCGGGGATGTTGTCGTGCTCGATGTGCTCGAACAGGATCTGCTTGATCGAGTTGGCCAGGGGCGGAACCTGCTCGGCCGACGGCACGTCGAAGACGTACCGGATCTCCACGTCCACCGTCAGGTCGGGCTGACCTTCCTTATGGGTGCAATCGTCCTCTTCTGCATGATACAGGCCGCAACTGCCTCCGTAGACCGTCTCCGCCGTCAAGACCGAGTCCCAGGTGAAGCTGATCTCCGCCCGGACCCGGTGGGGCGGTTCGTCCCCCTCGGGGACGCAGACGAAGAGGCAGTGGCGGTCCATGGTCTGGGTCTCCACGTGATGCTCGACGCGCCGGATCTCCAGACCGGCCGCCTCCGCCGCGTCGAACAACACGTCACACAGGTCTTCGTAACGCAGCATCAGCCGGTGCCCCTTCCGGAGTTGACCACTCCAAGGCATGGAGCCCCGGGACCGCCGGCCCCGGGCTCCGTCAGAGGAAAAGTATAATACTTTTGCCGGAAGGGGGGGCCCACGTCGCGCCGCCCTTCCGCGAGGAGGGTTCCCATGGTGACCCAGCCCGCGCCGGGGACGAGCCCCGGTGTCTACCTGGACAATGCGGCTACCACCCGGGCGCGCCCCGAGGTGGTGGCGGCCGTCGTCGAGGCGCTGCAAGACCGGTTCGGCAACCCCGCCTCGATCCACACGGCCGGCCTGGAGGCGGAACGGCTGGTCAAGGAGGCCCGGGCCGTCCTGGCCCGCGCCCTGGATGTCCCCGCCGAGGACCTGTACTTCACCTCCGGGGGCACGGAGGCCAACAACTGGGCCCTGCGCGGGGTCCTGGCCGCCCATTCCCGCCGGGGACGCCACCTGGTGACCACCGCCATCGAGCATTCCTCGATCCTGACCACCGCCCGCCGCCTGGAGGAGGAGGGCTACCGGGTGACCATCGTCCCCGTCGACGCCCGGGGCCAGGTCGACCCCGACCGGGTGGCCGCGGCGGTGGAGGACGACACCGTGCTGGTCAGCGTCATGCTGGTCAACAACGAGATCGGGTCGATCCAGCCCGTGGAGGACGTGGTGCGCGCCGTCCGCCGGCGCCGGCCGGAGGTGCTGGTCCACGTGGACGCGGTTCAGGCCTTCGGCAAGCTGCCGGTGCGGCCACGGGCCTGGGGCGTGGACCTGGTGACCCTCAGCGCCCACAAGATCCACGGCCCCAAGGGCACGGGGGCGCTCTACGTGCGCCGCGGGGTGCGCATCCAGCCCCTGCTGACGGGCGGCGAACAGGAGGGGGGCCTGCGCCCGGGCACCCACAACGTGCCCGGCATCGCCGGCTTCGGCGTGGCGGCCCGCCTGATCCTGCAGGAGCAGCCGGGCCTCTCCCAGCGCATGCAGGCCCTCAAGCTGCGGCTGGTGGAGCGGGTGCGGGCCGAGGTGCCCGACGTCGACGTCAACGGGCCCGATCCGGCCGATGGGGCGCCCCACATCGTCAACCTGTCGGTGGTCGGGGCGCGGGGGGAGGTCCTGGTCCACGCCCTGGCCCAGCGTGGGGTCTACGTGTCGACGGGTTCGGCCTGCACGTCGCGCCGCACCGCGCCCAGCCATGTGCTCCAAGCCCTGGGACTGCCCCCGGAGCGGCTGGATTCGGCCCTGCGCATCAGCCTGAGCCGGGAGACCACGGAGGACGACGTGGAGCGGTTCGTCGCCGCCCTGCGGGAAGCCGCCGCCGAAGTCCGGGCCGTGGCGGCCGCCCGCGCCCGGCGCTGACCCCCCTGGCGAAGGAGGCACACCTTGAACCCGGTTCTCCTTGTCCGTTATGGCGAGATCGGCTTGAAAGGCCGCAACCGGCCCCAGTTCGAGCAAGCCCTGTTGCGGCAGATCCGGCGGGCCCTGGGAGCCTGGCCCGGCACCGCCGTGTACCGCACGCCCGGGCGCGTCTGGGTGGAACCCCCGGCCGGCACCGACCCGGAACCCCTGCTGGAGGCGCTCCAGCGGGTGTTCGGCATCGTCGCCGTCTCCCCCGCCGAGCGGGTCGACCTGGACCTGGAGGCCATCGCCGCCGGCGCCCGGCGGGTCCTGGAGGCGGCCCTGGAGGATCGGCCCGGAGGAGGCGGCCCGGCGGGCGGGCCGGTGACCTTCAAGGTCGAAGCCCGCCGCTCCAACAAGCGGTTCCCCTTGACCTCCCTGGACCTGAACCGGGAACTGGGAGCCCGGCTCCTGGCCGCCCACCCCGAGCTCAAGGTCGACGTGCAGCGGCCGCAGGTCACGGTCCACGTGGAGGTGCGCCACGACGGCGCCTACGTCTACGCCCGCTCCGTGCCCGGGCCCGGAGGACTGCCGGTTGGGGTGACGGGCCGCGCCTGCGTCCTGCTCTCGGGCGGCATCGACAGCCCGGTGGCCGTCTGGATGGCCATGAAGCGGGGCCTGCGGCCCATCTGCGTCCACTTCCACAGCCCGCCCTTCACCAGCGAGCGGGCCCGGGAGAAGGTGGTCGACCTGACCCGGGTGCTGGCGCGCTGGGGCGGGCCCCTTGCCCTCTGGGTCGTCCACTTCACCGAGGTCCAGCGGGCGATCCAGCTGGACTGCCCGCCCGAGCTCACCATCACCCTGATGCGGCGGATGATGTTCCGCCTGGCGGAACGGATCGCCGCCCGGGAGCGGGCCCTGGCCCTGGTCACCGGGGAGAGCCTGGGCCAGGTGGCCAGCCAGACCCTGGAGAGCATCCGCACCATCTCGGCGGTGACGACCTTGCCCGTGCTGCGCCCCCTGATCGGCCTGGACAAGACGGAGATCGTGGAGCGGGCCCGGGCCATCGGGACCTATGACATCTCGGTCCTGCCTTATGAGGACTGCTGCACGTTGTTCGTCCCCGCCCACCCCGCCACCCGGCCGCGGCCGGAACAGGCGGAGGCGGCAGAGGCCGTGCGGGACTGGGAGCCCTTGCTGGCCGACGCCCTGGAGCGCAGCGAACGGTTGGTGGTGGAACCGGCCGCGGCGCCGTGGCCCTGAGCCCGCCCGAGCCGGCCCCCGCCGCCGGCTACGCCAGGGCCGGGTACGCCAGGGGCGGGCCGGATCCCCGGCCCGCCCCTGGTGTGCGTTCCTCCCTCACCCGGCCGTCGTGACGAGGCTCACCCCGCCCCGTTGGCCTGGCCGGCTGCCCCGCCGCGGCCGGCCTCCGGACGGGTCCGCGGCCGGCCCCGCCGGTGCCCCCGGCGCCGCCCGCGACGCCGCCGGCGCCCGTCCTGGCGCGCCCCGTGGGCGACCCCGTTGGTCCCCGCGGCGTCCGCCGCCGGGCCTGGCCGGCCGCCCCCGCCGCCGGCCGGGCGGGCGCCCGCCGCCACCCCGTTGGCCGGCACGGCCCGCACCGTACCGTTGGCACCATGGGGGGCGGGCGTCCCCGTGGCGGCGACCTCCGCCACCGCCGGCCGCGCCGGCCCGGGCCGGAACCCGCCGGGCCCTTCCACCGTCAGCCGGAGGCCCTCCTCCAGCGGGCCCCCCAGACCGAGCCGGTTCCCGTGCCGGTCGGTGACCACCAGCTTGCCCGCCACCGTGTCCTGGTAGACGGTCTCGGAATAACGGAGGAGTGCGTGGCGCACGCTGGCGCCAGGATAGACGTCCACCGGATGGTTGTTGACGAAGACCCGCACGGCCGATGTCACCACCTTCCCACGGGCCCGAGGGCCCGCGCCGTGCCCCTTCCGTCGATGTTAGCCTGAACCGGTTCCCCGGCCGGATATCCACCGGAGGAACCCTTTTCCGGG
>DATCLH010000075.1:0-1724 GCA_036564035.1 Thermaerobacter sp. | reverse complement strand
CGACTGGTTGACGATGTACAGAAGCTCCCGGCCCGTCAGCATGAAGTTCACCGGGACATGGACGAACCCGGCCCGGGCGCAGGCCAGGAAGAGCAGGACATAGGTGTCCGAATTGCGCCCCAGGACCGCCACCCGGTCGCCGGCCTCCAGCCCCATCTCGCTGAGGATCCGCGCCAGGCGGGTGGCGGCCCCGTCCAGCTGGGCGTAGGTCCAGCGGCGGTCGCCGAAGTGGAGGGCGACCCGGTCCCGGTGCTTGCGGGCCGACCGGCGCAGGGCGTCGCCGATGGTGTTGCGCAGGGCCAGGCGCCGGGCCGGATCATCGGGACGAACGGCCATGGCAGGTCCTCCTTCCGCAGGGTGGGGTGCGGGCCCGTCAGGGCGGTGCCGCCGGGCCGGGGCCGGGTTCGACCCGCGACCCGGGGCCCGGGCCGGCCGGGGGGCCTGGTGGCGGGCGCTTCGCCGCCCGCCACCGTGAGCCGCGACCGAGCCGCCACCGTGAGCCGTCACCATGGGCCGCCCGCCACGCCTAGCTGCTTGCCGCCAGGTGGTCCCGGAACCGCTCCCGGAGCGCGGCCTTGAGGAACTTGCCCGTCGAGGTGCGGGGGATCTCCGGGACGAAGACCACGTCATCGGGCAGCCACCACTTGGCGAACTTGGGACGGAGGAACTCGATCAGCTCCTCCTTGGTCGCCGTGTGGCCCTCCTTCAGCACCACCACGGCCAGCGGCCGCTCCTGCCACTTGGGATGGGGAACGGCGATCACCGCCGCCTCGGCGACGGCGGGGTGGGCCATCAGCTCGTTCTCCAGGGCGACCGAGCTGATCCACTCGCCGCCCGACTTGACCAGGTCCTTGTCCCGGTCCTTGATCTCCACGAAGCCCCGGGGATCGATGGTGGCGATGTCGCCCGTGCGCAGCCAGCCGTCCTCCGTCCAGCGGTCGGCCGCCTCCGGCGCCTCGTAGTAGGCGGCGGCGATCCAGGGGCCCCGCACCTCCAGCTCACCCATGGTCTCGCCGTCCCACGGGACCACACCCCGCTCGTTGCGGGCCCGGATCTCCACCAGCGGCACGGGACGGCCCTGCTTGGCGCGGTACGCGTACTGCACCTCGTCGGGGGCACCGGCCAGGTCGGGCGGCAGCTGGGAGAGGGTGCCGACGGGGGAGGTCTCGGTCATGCCCCAGCCGTGGATCACCCGCAGCCCGTGGCGCTCCTGGAAGCCGCGGATCATGCCCTTGGGGGCGGCGGAGCCGCCCACCAGCATGGCCCGCAGGCTGGAGAGGTCCCAGCGGCCGGGGTTCTTGTCCAGCTCCTGCAGGATGCCCAGCCAGATGGTGGGCACGCCGGCCGTCAGGGTGACCCGCTCCTGGGAGAAGTCTTCCAGGAGGCTGATGGCGTCCAGGTGCGGGCCCGGGAAGACCTGCTTGGCCCCGACCATGGTCGCCGTGAAGGGCATGCCCCAGGCGTTGGCGTGGAACATGGGGACCACGGGCAGGCAGCAGTCGGCCTCACCCATGCCCACGCAGTCGGGCAGGGCGGTGCCCAGGGAGTGGAGCACCAGGGCGCGGTGGGAGTAGAGGACCCCCTTGGGCCGGCCCGTGGTGCCCGAGGTGTAGCACATGGCCGCCGCTTCCCGCTCGTCCAGGTCGGGTTCCCGGTAGCGGCCCAGGTCGGCCGCGGCCAGCAGCGCCTCGTAGTCGAGGAACCCCTGGCCCGCCTCCGCGCCG
>DATCLH010000074.1:0-1977 GCA_036564035.1 Thermaerobacter sp. | reverse complement strand
GTCGGGGGTGATGTCAAACGGGAGTCAAACGGAGACGGTGCGGGTGGCCCGGCAGATGCGGTTCACGAGCCTGGCGGAGATCGAGGCGAAGGAGCCGGTCATCCGTGACTACGTCCGCCGGGCCATCGCCGTGGAGGAAGCGGGCTTGGGGGTCGACTTCGCCGAAGGGCGGGATCTGCCGGTCCCCGGCGAGCGTGAGGAGAAATTTGCCGCGATGCCGGAACTGAAGGCGGCCTGGGAGGCGCTGACCCCAGGGCGCCGGCGAGCTTACACGGGTTGCCTGTTCCTCGGGCTGGGGCTTGGGATGGTGTTCGACAAAACGGGTGCCGGTGTCCTGATCGGCCTGGGTGCCGGGCTTTTGCTGGAGTACTTCTGGGGGCACCGGGCGTGACGTGTGCTGGGGGCCGGTTCGCCTCCGGTGACGCACCAGTCTAGTGACAGCATGAACGCACCGGGTGACGGCTCAAGGGACGAGCCCCCACAGCCCGGGCGATGCCGATGGGGGCCGCGGCGGGGATGCACCGGCAGAGGCGGCAGCAACGATGCACGCAGCCGGCGACACGGCAGCCGGCGAGGGCAAGCAGAGGGGGGTAAAGGCGATGCAGGCGCCGCAACAGCCGAAGGCCGGAATGCCCTTCACCGGCATTGCCACCTTTGCCCGGGCGCCCTACGTGCCGCCCGAGGCGCTGCAGCCCGGCCAGGCCGATTTTGCCGTCATCGGGGTGCCCTTTGACGCGGCCGTGGGCTTCCGGCCGGGCCAGCGGCTGGCGCCGCGGGCCATCCGCGACCTTTCGACCCGTTACGCCCTGCCCTGGGGACCAGCCAACCCCGGCTACTGGGACATCCAGGACGACCGCTGGTATCTTCAGGGCTGCCGGCTGGTCGACCTGGGCGACGCCGACCCGCTCTACACCGACCTGGATCACCTGGATCGCAGCGTGGAGCACGTGGTGGGCGCCGCCTTGCGGGCGGGGGCCGTGCCGGTGGTGCTGGGGGGCGACCATTCCATCACGTACCCGGTGCTGCGGGCGTACGGCGAGCTGCTGAAGTCCGCGGGCGGCCCGGGGGCCCCCCTGGCGGAAGCCGGCGCCGGCATCACGACGGGACGAACCGGCCCGAGCCTGTTGCCGTCACCGGGCGCCCGGTCACCGGGGAGCCCAGGCGCCCGCACGATGGAAGCGATGGGGCCCCATGGGCGCGGCGAGGGACGGCTTCACATCCTCCAGATTGACGCTCACCTGGATTTCTCCGCCGATGTGGCCGGGTTCCTCCGGTCCAACTCGAGCCCCTTCCGCCGGGCGGCCGAACTGCCCTACATCGGGACCATCACCGTCATCGGCGTCCGCGGCATCCGCACCAGCCCCGAGGCGTATGCGGCCGCCGTCCAGCGGGGAAACCGCATCGTGACCATGGGGGAGTGGCGGGCCGCGTGGGCCAGGCGAGGGGCCATCGCCGCGGGGGCGGGCCCGGGTTGTGGGCCGAACCCAGGTGGTACGGCAGGATCTGACCATGCGGCGAGCTTAGGCGGTACCACGGAGCCTGGCAATGGGGCGAGCGCAGGCGGGGCGACGGGGCCTGGCAATGGGGTCAGGGCGGGCGGTGCGACGGAGTCTGGCAATGGGGCGAGGGCGGGTGGAGCGACGCAATCTGGCGATGGGGCCGGCCCGGTCGGAGCGGCAGGGGCAGGTGGCGGAACGAGCCCGGGCAGCGAGGAGCAGGCCGGCAGCCGGCTGAGCTGGCCACCCGCATCAGGGGACCACGCGAACCCGCTGGCGCCCTTCCTCGAGACCATTCCCCCGGGTGAGCTGCTCTATATCAGCCTGGACATCGACGGCCTGGACCCGGCGGTGGCCCCCGGCACGTCGAGTCCCGAACCGGGCGGCCTGACCTACGAGGAGGTCCGGGAGATCCTGCGCCTGGCGGCGAGCCGCGCCCGGGTGGTGGGCATCGACATCGTGGAGGTCAACCCGTACCTGG
>DATCLH010000073.1:0-1619 GCA_036564035.1 Thermaerobacter sp. | reverse complement strand
CAGGTAGTCCTGGGCCGTGGCGTTGCCCAGCTGCGCGAGGGGCTGGTTCCGCAGCTGGGCGAGCTGCAGCGCGATCCGCCCGTCGCCGGGGGCGCCCGGCTCGGCCGCCGCCGCGAAGTTGGCCGGATCGTCCAGCGCGGGGTTCACCACCACCGCTTGCAGGTCGTCGCCGGCCCCGAGGAGGAACACGTCCCGGCCCGCTCCGCCACCGGCTCCCGCCGGGTCGTTCAGCCCGTAGCCCTGCCGGTGGATGGCGTTGACGGCCTCGGCCAGCCCGAAGAACAGGGTCTTGAGATCCTCCCGCAGGCCGGCCACCAGCCCGTCCCGCGCCTCCAGCAGCCCGTCGATCTCGCCGCCCTCCAGCAGGGTCGCGTCGAGGGGCTGGCGCGTCGTGGGATCCGGAGCCCCACCGCCCGAGCCGCCGCTCCCGGGCGCCGGCTCCCAGTACAGGCGCACCGCCGTGCCGTTGCCGGCCGGTTCTTCCTCCGCGACCAGCCGGTGGGCCACCGGGCCGTCCACCAGGACGAGCCCCGCGACGTCGACCCGCACGCTGCCGTCCGCCCGCTCGGTGACGGCCACCGGGAGCAGGCCGGCCAGTTCCTCCACCAGCCGGTCGCGCTCGTCCAGCAGGTCGTTGGGCTGCTGCCCCGCGCCCGTGGCTACCCGGATCCGGTGGTTCAGGTCGGCCAGCTGGGCGAGGATCTGGTTGACCCGGTCGGTTCGGGCCACGAGGCTCGCATCCAGGTTGGCCTGCAAGTCCGCCAGCTGCCGGTCCGCGGTCTGGAAGCGCTCCAGCAGCGTGTGCGCCTGCTGGACGGCCGCCGTGCGGGCCGGTAGGCTGTCGGGCCGGTTGGCCACGACGGCCAGCGCCTCCCAGAAGTCGCCCAGGGCCCGGGCCAGCCCCGCGTCCGAGGGCTCGCCGACGATGGTCTCCAGCTCGGCCAGCGTCCGCGACCGCACCGACCACCGCCCCAGCTGCCCCTGGAGGTCGCGCACCTGCCGGTCCAGGAAGAGGTCGCGCACCCGCACGATCGCCTCCACCTGCACGCCGGTCCCCACCTGCCCGGCTTCCACCGGCAGGGTCCGCGACGGCGGCGGGTAGGGCGGGGTAGGCGTCAGGCGGGCCACCTGGCGCGAGTAGCCCGGCGTGTTGGCGTTGGCGATGTTGTGCCCGGTGACATCCAGGGCCCGCTGCTGCGCCCACATGCCCAGCCGGGCGAGTTCGAGGCCGAAGAACGTGCTCCGCATGATCGCCATCCCTCGCTGGCATCGCGGCGGGCCGCGGCCCGGGCCCGGCCCCGGGAGCCCGCGGCGTGCCGGTTCATCGCCTGCTTTCTTCGACGGGGCGGCTTGCGCGATGGCTCGCGCGGGGGCCGGAGCCGGCCGGCAGCGTCAGTAGGCGCGGTCGATCAGGGCCGGCGGGCGCCACGGGCGCTGTCCGTCCCGGCCGTAGGCCGGGGCGGTGTGGGCCGACGCCCCGGCCACGCCTTGCAGGACGAACCGGCTCCACGCCAAGCCCTGCTGGGCCAGGGCGCGGTTCCGGCGGTTCTCCGCCTCGACCCCTTCGATTCGCGCCCGCAGGGCATCCCGCACCCGCCGAAGCTCCGCCCCGAGTTCCG
>DATCLH010000072.1:0-2660 GCA_036564035.1 Thermaerobacter sp. | reverse complement strand
GCGCCGGTTGGGCCCTGGGCGCCGGCCCCTGGGCGGTGGTGCTGCTCCTGGCCCTGCTGGCCGGCCTGCCCTGGATGCTGGCCACCGCGCGCCTGGGCTGGCAGCCCGGCACCCCCCTGGCCGTCCCGGCCCAGGCGGGCCTGAGCATCGCGCTGGAGGGGGACACGGCGCCGGCCGCATACGAAGAGGGCGGCCCGCCCATCGCGGTGGGCTCGGCCGCCGATGCCCGCGTCTTCCTGCGCCAGTTTGCCCCTGAGCTGGCCGCGGCGGGCAGCGAGATCCTCACCCGCGAAGGCGCCCGCCAAGGCTGGCAGGCTCGCCGGGTCACCCTGGCCCAGCTGGTCCTGCTGCGGGACGGTCAGGTGGTGGCTCGCTACGACGTGGCGACGGGCGACGGGACCCGTCCCGCCTGGATCCGCTTCGCCCGGCTGACCAACCGCTGGCATCCCGTCCGGGTCGTGGTGGGCGAGCCCGGCCAGGTCAGCCTGCCCTCAGGGGAAGCGCCGTAAGGGGACCGGCGGGACCTCCGTGGCGCCCGCGGCCGCGGCGCCCCCGGCCAAGGCAGTCCCGGCCGGGGTGGTCCCGCCGGCCCATCACCGCTGCCCCAGCAAGATGGCCCGCTTGACCTCCTGGATCGCCCGGGTCACCTCGATACCCCGCGGGCAGGCCTCGGTGCAGTTGAAGATGGTCCGGCACCGCCAGACCCCGTCCCGCGAGTTGAGGATGCGCAGCCGCTCGTCCGCCGCCTGATCCCGGCTGTCGAAGATGAACCGGTGGGCGTTGACGATGGCCGCCGGGCCCACGTAATCGGGATTGGCCCAGAAGGACGGGCACGACGTGGTGCAGCAGCCGCAGAGGATGCACTTGGTCGTATCGTCGAAGCGCTCCCGGTCGTGGGGCGACTGCAGCCGCTCCCGCTCCGGCTCCGGGTCGTCGTTGATCAGGTAGGGCTTGATGGACCGGTACGCGGCGAAGAAGCCGGTGAAGTCCACGATGAGGTCCTTCTTCACCCGGAAGCCCCGCATCGGTTCCACGGTGATGGGCTGGGCCAGCTCCTTGACCAGCGTCTTGCACGCCAGCCGCGCCTTGCCGTTGATGATCATGGCGTCGGAGCCGCAGACCCCGTGGGCGCAGGACCGGCGGTAGGCCAGGGTGCCGTCCACCTCCCACTTGACCCGGTTGAGCAGGTCCAACACCCGGTCGGTGGGGTCCGCCTGCAGCCGGTATTCCTCCCAGTGGGGCTCCTGGTCCTGTTCCGGGTTGAACCGGCGGATGCGCAGCGTCACCTGCAAAGGTCCTCACTCCCCGTGACCCATCGGGCCGGCCGGAACCCGCCCTTCCGGTGCAGGCGCAGGGCCCGCCCCCGGGGCGACCGGCCGCAGCCCGGCTCAGTACTTGCGCTCCTGGGGCTGGAAGCGGGTGATCACCACCGGCTTGTAGTCGATCCGGATGGACCCGTCCCCTTCCCGGTAGAGCAGCGTGTGCTTCAGCCAGTTGGCGTCGTCGCGCTTCGGGTAGTCCTCCCGGGCGTGGCCGCCGCGGCTCTCCTTGCGGTTGCGCGCCGCCACCACCGTCGCCTTGGCGCACTCCAGCAGGTTGCCGAGCTCGAGGGCCTCCAGCAGGTCGGTGTTGTACATGCGGCCGCGATCGTCGATGGCCGCCTCTTCGTACTGGGCCTCCAGCTCCTTCAAGATGCCCTCCATCTCGGTGAGGCCTTCCTCGGTGCGGAAGACCCCGGCCTTGTCCATCATCTCTTCCTGCAGGCGCGCCCGGATGGCTCCCACCTTCTCACCCTTCTCCCGGGTGAGGAACCGCTCCACCTGCTGCCGCGTCCAGTCGGCCGCATCGGCGGGCAGGGCCGGCCAGTCGGCTTCCCGGGCGTAGCGGGCCATGTGGCGGCCGGCGCGGCGGCCGAAGACCACCAGGTCCAGCAGGGAGTTGGTCCCCAGGCGGTTGGCGCCGTGGACGGAGACGCACGCGCACTCACCGGCGGCGTAGAAGCCCTCCACCGGCGTGTTCTGGGCGTCCCAGATGACCCGCCCGTCGACGTCGGTGGGGATGCCGCCCATCTCGTAATGGGCGGTGGGCTGGATCGGAATCGGCGCCTCCACGGGGTCGATGCCCAGGTAGGTGCGGACGAAGTCGGTGATGTCGGGCAGGCGCGTCTCGATGATCTCGCGGCTGAGGTGGGTCAGGTCGAGGTGGACGTAGTCCTTGCCGTCGATGCCGCGGCCTTCCCGGATCTCGAGATAGATGGCCCGGGAGACCACGTCACGGGGAGCCAGGTCCTTGATGGTGGGCGCGTAGCGCTCCATGAACCGCTCGCCGTGCCGGTTCCTCAGGATGCCCCCCTCGCCGCGGGCGCCCTCGGTGATCAGGATGCCCAGCCGGTAGATGCCCGTGGGATGGAACTGGAAGAACTCCATGTCCTCCAGGGGGATGCCGTGCCGGAAGGCGATGGCCAGGCCGTCCCCGGTCAGGGCCAGGGCGTTGCTGGTCACCTTGAACATGCGGCCGGCTCCGCCGGTGGCGAAGAGGGTCGCCTTGGAGTGGAAGATGTGGATGTCGCCGGTGGCCAGCTCGATGGCCACCACGCCGGCCACCCGCCGCCCGTCCATGATCAGGTCGACCACGTGGAACTCGTCGAAGAAGCGGACGCC
>DATCLH010000071.1:0-2476 GCA_036564035.1 Thermaerobacter sp. | reverse complement strand
CTGTACGTCCTGCTGATGGCCGCCTGGTTCGGCATCATGGGCTACTACACGGGCATCCTGACCCCGACCCTGACCCGGGCCTTCCCGGAGGACTTCGGGACCATCGTGGCGGCCCTCTTCCCCGGCTACTTCCGCCTGGGGGAGATCCTCGCCTTGGCCGCCGTGGTTGCGGCGCTGGTGGAGTTCCGCGGGCGCCGGGCAGGGACCGGGCGGGGCAGTGCCCCCGGCGCCGGGGGAAGGCTGGCCCTCGGGCTGGTTGCCCTGGCCCTGGTGGTCATCAACCGGGAGGTGGTCCTGCCCATGGCCCACGCCGCCCGGGGGACCGGGTCCTTCGGAGCCCTCCACGGCCTGTCCATGGGGTTGAACCTGCTGACCGCCCTGCTGGCCCTGCTGGGGGCGGTGAGCGGCCTGGTGGCGCCCGCCGCCGCCCCGCCCCGTTCCGCCCCCGCCGGCTCCCGGCCTCGCCCGGGGGCTGCCCCGGATTCCGGCGCAGGGGATGCCGGCCGCCGGTAAGGCGCCCTCGGGCGGGGTCGACCGGGCCGGCGGATCACGAACAGCCCACGTCCTGGGCCGGGCGGCCCGCGGCCGCCGGGCCGGGTTCCTCCGCCGCGGCCAGGGCCCCGATGGCCTCGCGGTAGGGCGGCCGCAGCACCCCCCGATCGGTGACGATGGCCGTGATCAGCTCGGCCGGGGTGACGTCGAAGGCCGGGTTGAAGACCGGCGTCCCCTCCGGCGCCCAGCGCACGCCGCCAAACCCCGTGACCTCGCCGGGATCCCGCTCTTCGATGGGGATGGCGTCCCCCGCCGGGACGCCGGGGTCGACGGTGGACCACGGCGCCACCACGTAGAAGGGCACCCCGTGGTGGCGGGCCAGCACCGCCAGCATGTAGGTACCGATCTTGTTGGCCGTATCCCCGTTGGCGGCGATGCGGTCGGCACCCACCAGCACCGCGTCGACCCGGCCGGACCGCATGAGGGAGGCAGCTGCCCCCTCGACGATCAGGGTGTGGGGGATCCCCTCCTGCTGCAGCTCCCAGGCCGTCAGCCGGGCCCCCTGCAGAACGGGCCGGGTCTCGTCGACCCAGACGTGGCGGAGGCGTCCCTTTTGCCACGCGGTGCGGATGACGCCCAGGGCCGTGCCGTGGCCGCCGGTGGCCAGGGCGCCGGTGTTGCAGTGGGTTAGCACCCGGGCCCCCACCGGCAGGAGGGCGGCGCCGTGCTCGGCCATGCGCAGGCACATGGCCAGGTCTTCCGCCTGGATCGCGCGGGCCTCGGCCTCCAGGCCCGCGGCCACCTCCTGCACCGGGGCGCCGGCGGCCCGCAGCCGCCGGTACCGGTCCTCCATCCGGGCCAGGGCCCAGTGAAGGTTGACGGCCGTGGGCCGCGTGGCCGCCAGGCGGCGCAGGGCCGCGACGACGGGGTCCCCGGCCGGGACCCCGCCGGCGCCACCGTCCTCCGTCCGGGCGCCGGAGGCGGCCAGCGCCACGCCGTAGGCCGCGGCGATGCCGATGGCCGGCGCCCCGCGGACGGCCAGGGTCTCGATGGCCCGGGCCACCTCCTCCACCGAGGAACAGGCCAGCCAGGCTTCCTCCGCCGGCAGCCGGCGCTGGTCGAGGATGTGGACCACGCCGGCTTCGTAGCGCACCGGTTGGATCACCTTCCGCCCCCCTGTCTTGCTTCCCTGGCGTCTCCGCGGATGGAACCCGGCTCCCCGCCCAGCCCCCAGCGGGCCGCCAGGCCGCGGCCCGGAGGATGGCGCCGGGTCCGGCCTGCCCGCCCGGCCGGGGCGGCGGGTGAACCGGCTCCCGGGCTCCCCGGCTCCGCTGGCGGCGATGCCGGCGGCGTTGGCGCCACTGGCCGCCCCTCCGATCCGGCTGCCATCTGCTCGTCCAGGGCCAGGGCCAGGGCCATGATCTCGGCGACCACCTCGAACAGGGCCGGCGGAACGGCCTGCCCCGGCGGGATGCGGGCCAGGACCGGCGCCAGCGGCGAGGTGACGTGGACCACACCGGCCTCCCGGGCCCGCCGCAGGATGGCCTCCGCCATGGCGCCGAAGCCCGCCGCCACCACCCGCGGGGCTGGATCGGTGGCCGGATCGTACCGCAAGGCGACCGCCGCCCGCGGCGGCGATGCTCCATCCGCCGGACCCCGGCCGGCGCCGCCGGGCTGGGGAATGGCCGGCGGCAGCGGCCGCGTCTCACCCGGGGTCGCGCCCAACGTAGCCCACCTTCCTCCGGCTTGCAAGGGGGCGCCCGCCTCGGGCCGGCGCCCCGCCCGGGCCACCGGCGTCCCGGGGGCGGCCTCCCTCTGGCCGCCACTCCTTACGAACCGGTCCTTTCGAATGGGGCGCCACGCCCTCCGCATCAGCCGCCCTTCCCAGGTCTTCCCCTTGCGCCGGCGGCGGCCCGCGGCTGCGGGGAGACCCGCCTTGCCGGCGGCTGCCTTGCCCGGGCCACCCCCCTCACCGGTGATGCAC
>DATCLH010000070.1:0-2814 GCA_036564035.1 Thermaerobacter sp. | reverse complement strand
TCCAGCGACCCCAACGACTTCCTCGATCCCACCTTCCAACCCGGGCGCCGGTTGTTCTGGTGGGGGCCCCGCTGACGGCGGGGCCCCCGGCCTTTAAAATGGGGAGAGCGCCACGGTGGGGAGGAGTGGGCGTGGAGCTCTCGCTGTGGAAAGCCGTCGTGCTCGGCGTGGTGCAGGGTTTGACCGAATTCTTGCCCGTTTCCAGCAGCGGCCACCTGGCGGTGGCCGAAGACCTCTTGGGCGTGCAGCTGCCGGGCCTCGCCTTTGAGGTGATGGTCCACCTGGGGACCCTGGTGGCCGTCCTGGTGGTCTACGGCGCCGACCTCTGGCAGGCGGCGGCCGGGTTCCTCCGCACGGGGGGCGGGCTGGCCGCGGGCCGGCGGGGTTCGGGGCCGGCGGGGTGGTTCGGGTTCGATGCCGGGACCCGGCTGGGGTGGCTGGTGATCCTGGGGACGATCCCGGCGGCCGTGGCGGGCCTCGCCCTGGAGGATCTCATCGAGGCCGCCTTCGATTCGCCGGTGCTGGTGGCCGTCTTCTGGCTCTTCACGGGGGTGCTCCTGTGGTGGGCCGGCCGGCGCCCGCCGGGCGGGCGGCCCCTGGAGCGGGCGACGCCGGCCGACGCCCTGGTGGTCGGGCTCTTCCAGGCCCTGGCGCTCTTGCCCGGCGTCTCCCGTTCGGGCAGCACCCTCGTCGGGGGTCTGGCCAGGGGCCTGGAGCGGGAGGAGGCGGCGCGGCTGTCCTTCCTCCTCTCGGTGCCGGCGATCCTCGGGGCCGCCGTCCTCCAGCTGCCCGACCTGATGGCGGCGGGGCAGGGCGGCGCCTGGGCGCCCTTGCTGGCGGGGGCGCTGGCGGCGGCCGTGACCGGTTATGCGGCCATCCGCTGGCTGCTGCGCTGGCTGGTGGCCGGGCGGCTGGGCTGGTTTGCATACTACCTGTGGACCGTTGCCATCCTGCTGTTGTTCTACGCGGGCTGGCGCGGTTGAGATCGTGCGGTGGGGGCGTAGGAAACGCCCGGCGGCGGCCGAATAGCCTGTCCAGAGAGGGGGCGGGAAGGTGGCACGGCGCAAGGCGCGGCGGAAGCCGCCAGCGGCAGGGGCGGCCTCCGGCGCGGCGGGCCCGCTGCGGGCGGAGGTGGGCGGGATCCTCCTGCTCATCGCCGCGGCGGCCACCGCCCTGGCCCTGGCGGGCGGACCGGCGGCCGGCGGCGTGGTCGGGGGGCAGCTGGCCGCAGGGCTGCGCTGGTTCCTGGGCCGGGCGGCCTGGGTCCTGCCGCCCCTCATGGTCTGGCGGGCCCTGGGGGCCCTGCTGGCGGCGCCGGCCCTGCGGGCGCCGTCCCGGCAGGCCGGGCTCTTGCTCGCCGTGGTCCTGGCCGCCGTGGCCGTGGCCCGGCCGTGCCCGGACCTCTGGTCCGGCGCTTGCTATCGGGCCGGAGGGGGGCTGGTGGGCACGGCGGCGGGCTGGCTGCTGGCACGGGCCTTCGGGGCCACGGGGGCCCTGGTGGCCTGGGCGGCCTTGGCCGTGCTGGCCTTCCGCCTGATCACCGGGGTCCCCCTGGCGACACTGGCGGCCCTGGCGGGCCGGGGTGTGGCCTCGGTGCTTGTGCAGCTTCGGGACTGGGCGGCCGCCGCCTTCGTCGCCGGGGACGATGAGGAGGGGCCGGGGCCGGCGGCCCCGGCCGCCCTGGGGGGCGGGGCCGGCGGGTCGGTGGCCGCCGCGCGGGACGAGGGGTGGCCCGAAGGGGGAGGCGGCCGGCTGGCGGCCGCGGACGCCGTGGCCCTGGCCCCCGGCACCCCGGCAAGCGCCGCCGCGGGGTCTTCCGCGGCAGCGGTTGCGGGCCCGCGCCCGCCGGCCGCGGCCGGACCCACGGGGCGCCAGGGCCCCTGGTGGCATCCCCTGCGCTGGTGGCCCGGCCGCCGGCGGAACCGCCAAGGGGTCCCGGACGGGGTCGAGGGGTCCTTGGGCGCTCCTGGCAGCGCCGGGGCGGGCGCCGCCGGGGAGGCCGGCGACGGGGGGATCGTCCTGCCGGGCTTGGAACGGCTGCTGGAGCGCGCCTTCGAGGACGGGGCCGGGGATCTGGAGGAGGCCTCCGGCGCCGGGGGTGGGGCCGAGACGGACGGCGACCCGGCGCGGGACGGCGCGCCAGCCCTAGACCGGGGGGCCGGTTCGTCCCTGGAAGCGGTGGACGGGGCCGCTGCGGCCCGCGGCGGGGTGGCGGGTGCTGGGCGGCGGACTGCTCCCGGGGCTGCTGGAGCCGGTGGCCATCCCGGGGCGGCCCCTGGTTCCGGCGGGGCGGCGCCCGGCGCCGGCGAAGGGGTCGACGGGCCTCGGCGCCCGGGCGCAGGTGGGGCCGGGGAGGGGGCGACCGGTGCGGCCACGGCCAGTGGATCGTCCCCAAGCCCGGCGGCCGCCGCCGTGCCGCCGTCCTTCCGCCTGCCGCCGCTGGAGCTCTTGAGCCGGGGCCGGCAGGGTTCCACCGCGCGGCGCCAGCGGGAGATCCTGGAGAAGGCGGCGGTCCTCCAGGAGACCCTGGCCAGCTTCGGTGTCCAGGCGCGGATCGTGGACGTGGCCGTGGGGCCGGCCGTCACCCGCTTCGAGATCGAGCCCGCCCGGGGCGTCAAGGTCAGCAAGATCCAGGCCCTGGCCAGCGACATCGCCCTCAGCCTGGCCGCACCCGACGTGCGCATCGAGGCGCCGATCCCCGGCAAGGCGGCGGTGGGCATCGAGGTGCCGAACCGGGAAGTGGTCCCGGTCCAGTTGCGGGACGTCCTGGAGACGCCCGAGTTCGCCCGCTCCCGGTCCCGGCTGACGGTGGCC
>DATCLH010000069.1:0-4151 GCA_036564035.1 Thermaerobacter sp. | reverse complement strand
ACCTGCTCCGGGCTGGCCGGGTCGCTGGTGGTCACCCCGATGACCACCAGGTCGTCGGGGGCCCGGTCGACCAGCTTGCGGATCTCCGGCATCTCCTGCCGGCACGGGTAGCACCACCTCGCCCAGAAGTTCAGGAAGACCACCTTGCCGCGGAAGTTCGACAACCGCACCGGGCGCCCTTCGAGGTCCCGCAGGGTGAAGTCGGGGGCCGGCGTCCCCGGAGCCACGACGGGACGCTGGCTGGCCGGCGGCGCCTGGCCGGACGAACCCGGCACAGCCGGCGCCGCTCCCCCGGGGCCGCCGGCACCCGGGCCGCCTGGTGCCTCAGGCCCGGCCGTTCCCCCGGGCGCCCCCGGGCCGGCGGGCCCCGGGCCCGGTGCCGCCGGGGCCGGTTCGTCCCGGTCCAGGATGCCGATGCCGGCCCCCAGGCCGGCCACGAGCAGAATCAGTCCCAGGATCAGCGCTCCGCGACGCCGGCTGTCCATCGGTCGTCCTCCTTGGGCCGGGCGGCCTCCTTGGGCCGGACGGCGAGCCCGGCCGGGCCGGGTGGGCGGCGCCCGGTGCGGAGGCGGAGCGTCCCCGCCGGTGGAACCACGGTGGAACCGGCCCACCCCGCCGCACCCCCGGCGCCGGGCCCCAGGTCCCAGTATACGGCCGGGTTCTTCCGAATCTGAACCGGCGGCGCGCCCGCCCGTGTTAGGATGAGACTACACAGCGACCCCGTGGCCGACGACCCCGTGGCCGACGACGAAGGGGGGCGTCCCATGTCCCGCAGCGGCCGAGAGCCCAACCGGCTGATCCACGAGGCTTCGCCCTACCTGCAGCAGCACGCCTACAACCCGGTGGACTGGTACCCGTGGGGGCAGGAGGCCCTTGAGCGGGCGCGCCGCGAGGACCGGCCGATCCTGCTCAGCATCGGTTATGCGGCCTGCCACTGGTGCCACGTCATGGAGCGGGAGTGCTTCGAGGATCCCGCCATCGCCCAGCGGATGAACGACGGGTTCGTCAACGTCAAGGTCGACCGGGAGGAGCGGCCCGACCTCGACCAGGTGTACCAGACGGCGGCCCAGATCCTGGGCTCGGGCGGCGGCTGGCCGCTGACGGTGTTCCTGACCCCCGACCTGAAGCCCTTCTTCGCCGGTACCTACTTCCCGCCGGAGGACCGCCACGGCCTGCCCGGGTTCCCCAAGGTGCTGGAGGCGGTGCTGGACGCCTACCGCCACCGCCGGGACGAGGTGGAGCGGGTGGCCGACCGGGTGGTGACCATCCTGCGGCGCTCCGCCGGGGGGCCGGCGGGCGCGGCCGCTGCCGAGGCCGGGGAGGGGGCGAAGGGCGAGGGCGCCGGGGTGAGCGCCGCCGTGCCCGGCCACCCGGCCCATCCCGCACCCGCCGGCGAGGCGGCCCGGCGGTGGCTCGAGCAGGCGGCCTCCCGCATCGCCCGCAGCTACGACCCCCAGTACGGGGGCTTCGGGCGGGCGCCCAAGTTCCCCCACGCCACGGGGCTGGCGGTCCTGCTGCGGGCGGGGGCGCACGGGCCCACCGCGCCGCTCCCGGCGGTCCCGGGAGCGACCGGCCCGACCGCTGCCCCCGGTGTCCCCGCCGGCGCCGGTGACGCCGGGCCCGCCTCCGGCCCCCAGGATCCGGCCGGGCCGGGTGCTCCACCGGCCGCGTCCGGCGGTGCCCGGCGCTACCTGAACATGGCCCTGCACACCCTCCAGGCCATGGCCCTGGGCGGGCTCTTCGACCACCTGGCGGGCGGCTTCCACCGCTACGCCACCGACCGGGCGTGGCTCATCCCCCACTTCGAGAAGATGCTCTACGACCAGGCCCAGCTGGTGCCCCTCTACCTGGACGCCTACCGGATCACCGGCGATCCCTTCTACGCCGGGGTGGCGCGGCGGACCCTGGACTTCGTGCTGGAGGAGATGACGGCGCCGGAGGGCGGGTTCATCAGCACCCTGGATGCCGACAGCGAGGGACGGGAGGGTGCCTACTACGTCTGGACGCCGGAGCAGCTCGCAGAGGCCCTCGCGGACCCCGGCGACGCCGCCCTGGCCGCCCGCTGGTTCGGGGTGACCGAGGAGGGCAACTTCGAGGACGGGACCACGGTGCTCTACCGGGCCGTGGCGGAGGAAGACCTGCCGGCCCTGGCCCGGGAGCTCGGGACCGGTGCGGCCGAGCTGGCCTCGCGCCTGGAGTCCATCCGCCGGCGCCTCTTGGAGGCCCGGCGGCGCCGCACCCCGCCTGGCCGCGACGACAAGATCCTGGTGGGCTGGAACGGCCTCATGATCGCCGCCTTCGCCCAGGCCGCGCCGGTGCTGGACGAACCCGGCTACGCCGCGGCGGCCCGCCGGGCGGCCGCGTTCGTCCTGGGCACGTTGCGCCGTCCCGACGGGCGGCTGCTCCACGCCTACCGCGGCCGGCCCCTCGACGTCCCCGGCTTCCTACAGGACTATGCCTTCTTCATCGAGGGGCTTTTGGCCCTCCACGCCGCCGACGGCGACCCGCGGTGGCTGGACGAGGCCGATGGGCTGGCGCGACCGATGATCGACGGGTTCTGGGACGAGGCGGCCGGGGTCTTCTACGACGCGCCGGCGGAGGCGGGGACGCCCCTGGTGCGGCCGGTGGAGCTGTTCGACCAGGCGGTGCCGGCGGGCAGCGCCGCGGCGGCGTCGGTGCTGGCCCGGCTGGCGGCGATCACCGGGGACGAGGCGTACCGGCGCGTCGCCGAGGCGTACCTCCGGCGGGCGGCGCCCCTGGCGGAGGAACAGCCGCTGGCCATGGCCAGCACCGTGCTGCTCCAGGCCGAGCAGCTGGAGGGGTACACCGAGGTCACCCTGGCCGGCGACCCGGCGGCCCCGGTGATCGCCGAGTGGCGCCGGCGGCTGGCCGGGTTCTACCTGCCGGGGCTTCTGCTGACGGTGCGGCCGCCCGGCGCGGGCACGGAGCGCAGGGCGATATGGGAGGGGCGGGACCCCGTGGCCGGTCGCCCGGTGGCCTACGTCTGCCGGAACTTCACCTGTTCGTTGCCCCTGGAGAACTGGGAGGGGTTGCGGCGGGCGCTGGGGGTGGGCTGACCCCCGGTAGAAGGACCGTCTGCCGCAGGACGGCCGCGTCCCGACGGACCCGACGGGATCCGCTCGCCGCCTGGCGATGGACGGTGGACCGCGGTGCGGTGGGTCGGGTCCGCCGCGGAGGAGACGAAGCGTTGCGCTCACCGTGGTTTCGAGCGGGCGATGGCCAGGAGAGCCGCCAGGGACCGCGGTTGCGGCCAGGGCTGCCGCGTCCCCGCGAGCCGTGGCGCCCGCCAGCGAAAACCCCGGGCCTGGACCAGCACCCAGAACGACTCGCCCAGCCCCTCGGGGGCATAGAGGGCGTACACCCGCTGGAGCTGTTGGTCGGCTTCCAGGTCCCCCTGCCAGGCCCGCCGCGCCAGGGGTAGGGCCTCTTCGTCCTCGATGCCGAGGTTCAGGAGGAACGCCCCCTGGGGCAGCAGGCCCAGATCCCGGAGGCCCAGGCGGCGCCCCAGCCGCTGCAGGTAGGTGAAATCCAGGTCGGCGGTGAGGTCTTGCTCGCCAGGCCGGGCGAAGGGGTCGTCCAGCAGCCGGTGGCGATAGTAGCCGCGGACGGTGCCCCGGGGGCGCTGGGGGCCATAGACCACCTCCGCCGGCCCGCCGTAGTCGATGGTGATGACGAAGGCCCGCGGGGCGAGGATGGCGGCGATGGTGCGCAGCATGTCCCCCGCCCCCACGTTGACGTCGAAGATCTGGCCCGGCCGGGGCTCGACCCCCTCCTCCTGCAAGATGGCCAGGGCCCGCGGCTCGCTGACCGGCCCTTCCACCTGGACGAACCGGCCCTCCCGCACCGTGACGTAAAGCTCCCGCCACTGGCACGGGTGCCCGCGTTCGGCGGTCTTGCCCATGCGCCGCCGACCCGGGCCGGGGACGGCCCCGAAATCGTTACGGGCTCCGTCGCCGGCGCCCTTGGCCAGACCGCCGGCACGGCCGGGATTCCCGGCGCCGACGGCGGCCGGCTGGGTTCCGCCGCCGGCCGGGATCGCGGGGCCCCCGGCCGGGGGGATGGCCGAGCCGGCCGCCGGAGCGGGCTCAACCGGCCGGCACACCAGGCGGTGCACCGGAAAGGCGCTCATC
>DATCLH010000068.1:0-21122 GCA_036564035.1 Thermaerobacter sp. | reverse complement strand
GCACCGAGTAGCGGTTCCGGTCGAAGGTGACAAGGCTCAGCTTGTTGACCGTGACGACGTGGGGCCGGGCGGCACGGAAGGGCCGGTCCGGCAGGGGCCGGAGCGCGGCTCGCTCTTGTTCCCATGCCTCCCCGCGCCGCTGGCGCTCCCGCTCACACCAGGCCAGCAGGTGGGCGTTCAGCGCCTCCCAGTCGGGAACGTCGGGCACGGGGACGAGGGCGTTTCGCCGTACATACCCCACACCATTCTCCACCGCTCCCTTCTCGTGGGCCTCGCCGGGGCGGCAGAAGGCACTGTCGAACAGGTCGTGGGCCCGGAGACTGGCAAAGAGAGTGTGCTCCTCCCGGGCCGGGCCGGCGAGGATCTTGGTGACCGCCGTCTTGGCATGGTCGAAGATGCACTCGTGGGGAACACCGCCGAGCCAGGCAAAGGCGCGGCAGTGGCCTTCGCTCTGTCGGTGATACCAAGGCGAAGATCACGCCGCAGGCCCGCAGGCGAGAAACCAACTGGTGGGCGACGGTCCGGTGGTTCCGAGCCGCACCACCGCTCACCCCATCGCTGTCGGCCGTCTGGTCTCCCCCCAGGAGGTCATCAAAGGTAGGTACCGCCCCACCAGCCGGTCACGAATTTGGGCGACAAACCGCCGGAACCTTACAATCTCACAACATGAAACGTCACAAAATGTCCTGTTCTCCACCCTTACGTATACCAAGACGTTGTTGCCTGCTGTAACGCATCGATTCAAATACGTATGCCAAAATGCTGTCGTGTTCTTTATCGATTATTCCCTCTAGCTTCTTCCATAAGATTTTGAACTTTCCTTCACTGATTTCCCCTTCAAACACTGAGTTCTGAACCCAAGTTAGGTATTCTCGGCATGTTTTAAGGACCTTAGCCACCCGTTTCACATGCACATCATAAACGAGAATAACAAACATCTGCTATGAAGTTCCCCCGTACCGAATTATGTCACTTAGAACTTCCAATTATTTCGGACGCATGATTTAGCATTGTCCGTCACCATTCACTGACATAAGGTTCGTATGGTTCATCGCCTGTAATGTATTTCTGAACCTTGTAAAGCTCCAACCGAATAAGTCGTCGGTAGGAAACGTGCCGCCGCAACTTTCTTGCCTTAATGGTGGTCCTTAATCTCTTTTCATACTCCTCAACAATGCATTTCAATGCCTGCTCTCGCAGGAAGACACCGGCCCCATCCTGTCTGAAATCGGTGGGCTTGATCATTCTGCGTCCGAGCAAGGTAAACAGCAACCGGTCAACAATGATGGGCTTGAAGATCTCAGCGATGTCAAGGTTCAGCGAAAATCTACGAAAGTTCGTTTCGTGAAGGAACCCGATTCTTGGGTCTAGATGCGTTTTATAAATCTCGGAAAGCACAGTCGTATACAGCAGTGAATTAAGAAAGCTCAGGAGCGCATTAATTCGATTTTGCGGAGGTCTCTTGGAGCGCGTATCAAACTTGAAATCATCGTCCGCAATGATATGATCCCAGGTAGCGTAATACCGCAGCCTAACCTTTCCTTCGACCCCCATCAACTCCGGGATCGATGGTGCCGCATCGATCATCGGCTCCATGGCATGGAGCTCGTTCAGCGGTTCAGCTAGGTCAACGCCGCGGCGATTATAGTATGCGACGACCTTTCCCATGTTCTTAAGGCTTCCTCGAACGAATTCCCGTGCCAAGGCCATTCGCGTTGCCTCGTTTAAATACGTCGACGCCTGGCGAAGAATAACATATCCCGAATTATAATGCTCCCTCGGGTAGAACGTGCCCATGTAGTAACCAAAATGGCTAAAATAATGCAGGAGGATCTCGTGCTGAGAAAGAAACTCAACCAGTCGCTTGTTGAATTCAACCTCACCAAAGACCAGGATGTCGCGGACGGCTTCGACTGGGACATACCGCGTTCCGGCCGCCGTTTCAAAGCCTAGGGTGTTTCCTTTTCGTACAAGACGCCCCTTCGAAAAGATATATAATGTGCGTTCCAACCCCGGTGCACTCCCTCGCTGGATTCTAGTCGTCGCCCCTTCAAACTGGCGTTACGCCCAGCAGTATTCTGCGTAGGCACAGCGCCGGCACCAGGAGATTCTCTTTGCTTGAGGCGGTGACGACTGGGTCAAAAGTTCTTGCAGGCCGTGGCGAACCTCTCGCACCCGCCGCCGTAGGCCGTCGTCCAGGACGACTCGTTCCCTTCTCCGCTGTTCGGGAAAGTGAAGTTCCCCTTCCGCTTGGATGCCGAGTTCTTCCAAGGTGAGGAGGTAATGGGCCAATTGGAGCCTCGCGCTCTCCCGAAACCGGTCGGATTTTTTGACCTCAACGACGACCACCCGTCCACCTTCATGGACGACGACGTCGAGGCGGTTTCCAGCGATGAGCACTTCCCGTTGGGTCTTCGTTGAAGGATGCGATGTCCGGTGCCACTGGTGAAGAAAGCGACCATAAACCAGGTTGGGATCATCCTCGTCCGGCAGGACTGCGTGGGCCATCAGCCAGGCCTGGCGCCGGCAAATGGTGTAATACCAGATCAAGGTCCCGCCGAGGGGTACGGGCGATTCCGGTTCTTCGGATCCCTTCACCATATGTCCACACCCCTCCCGCCGAAGGCTTCCTCGTCGCCGTCGCCTGCCACGGTGAGGCGCAACCCCCCAAAGCCCGTTCGCGGGTCGTAGGCATCTCGGTCCACCAAGCGTAAGACCCGTCGCCCCGGCACCACCTCGGCCACCTGCCGGGCAAGGAAAAGGGGCAGCTGGACCACGTACCGCTCAAAGAGCCCCAGGAACCGGCGGCGCTCCCCTTGGCGGCGGCCTGCCAACCAGCCCGGCCGCGCATAGAGCTCGTATAAGCCCTCCAGGCTCGACACTCCCCACTCACTGAGGAGCGGTCGGTCTTCGTCAGCAAGGCAGTCGTCCCGGCTGACGAACACGGGAATCCGGGGAGGGCCTTCGTCATAGGGCATCAGCCCACCGATGGCGGACCATGCCCCGGCAGCCGCTTGGGCCAGCGGTCCCACCACGTCGCTGCCGGGTTTCCGTTCCCACCAGCGCCGGTAGTACGCCTCCACCGCCTCGTCCAGGGCCCGTTCGTCCCACTGCTCGCCCGGCCGTAGGATCTGGTCGGTCTCGTCCCGGGCAATGGCATCCCGGTAGACCCATGGCCGGCTGTCCTTGCCATCGGCCCGCCGGAAGTCGAAGACGACCACCTGGGCAGGTTCTCGGACCCCGTGGCGGTTCGCCCGCCCCGCCGCCTGCACCACCGACGGAAGAACCGGCCGGGCCCGGTACAGCCGGTCGAAGTCGAGGTCAACCCCCGCTTCGAGCACCTGGGTGGAGACGACGATGGGGTAGACGCGTCGCGTCCGCCGTGCTGCCTCGGCTTTCCGTTGATCGCCCGCCGCCGGCCGATCCTCCGTTGCCCTGCGGACGGCCTCCACCTGCGTCGCCTTGTGGGCCGGCGTCATGAGGCCGTGGACCAGCAAGACGGGCAAACGACGGCCGCGTTCTTCCAGCAACCGCTGAACCGCGTCGTAGGTGGCTTGGGCATCGGCGATGGTGTTGAGAATGGCAGCCGTCCGGAACCCGGACAGGGCATCTGCGACCAACCGCTCGGCAAGGGCCTCGGGTCCCCACCCCTGTCCGCCCGGGCCGGTTTCGGTCCCATGGTCGACGACCCGCAGGCGGTACCGGCTGGGCAATCGAACCGGTACCGACAGGTCCACGGGTTCGACCGAACGGACTCGCCAGGGCGGCATGGTCGCCGTCATGATCAGGACCTGCATGTTCCAGGCCCTGCACGCCGCGGCCATCATTTCGGTCAAGAGGGCCCAGCTGCCGGGGTCCATGATCTGGGGCTCGTCCAGGATCACGAATGCATCCCGCAGGGCCGGGATGCGGAGGGTGTGCTGGGCCCGCCGGGGGAACAGGGCGCGGAAGAACTGGTGGAAGGTGACGGCCACGACGGGGGCCTGCCAGCTCTCCATGAGGAGAAAGGCCCGCTCGTCGTCCGAGGGCAGGGGGTCGCCGTCGTTGCCGCCGTTGGGAACCTGGCTTTCCGGAATGGCCAGATGGTGGTGCTGCATGACGGCGAGCCCCGTATGGCGCTGGAACTGGCCGGCCGCCTGTTCGACAACGGTGAGGTAGGGCCCGACATAGACGACCCGCTGGCGGGCTCCGCGGGCACATGCCTCCAGGGCCACCCGGAAGGCGGTCAACGTTTTCCCGCTCCCGGTGGGCAACACCAGCAAATAGAGGGGCGCTTGGGGGTGCCGCCGGAACCGGGCCAGCACCTCCTGTTGCAACCGGCGGCGCTCGCCCGTGATGCCGCCCCGCTGTCCCTCGGCATCGGGCCCCCGGCCCAGCGAGGATGGGCTACCTGAGGAACCGTGAGACATCCCCAGAGACAGCTCGAGTCGGGTGATGGCCTCCTCTGCTTGCTTGGCGTCGAGGTTCTCAGGGACGACGCCCGCCACCGCAAAGCGGTCGGCCTGGATCAGACGTGCCGTGTGATCCCGCAGTAGACCCCGCGGGTCAATGGCCGTCCCTTGGCTCCGCCGCTGCAGCCGGACCACAGCCCGACCCCAAGCGCCCCGTGCATCCCGCACCCACTTTTCCCACTCCCAGCCGTCCCGGGGCCAGACGCCGTTGGCCACCGGGAGACCGGTCTCCCGGACCAGCCGCAAGATCCCCTCCATGTCCATCTCGGCCACGATCTGCGGCGTCCAGAGGGCATGCCAGGGGGTGTCGGTTTCCAGGTCGCCCAAGGTGCCGTGATGATCAGCGATGTCGCGGGCCACGGCCAAGGCCCGCTCCATGAAACCCCCGGTCGAGGGAGGGCCCCCAATGGTACCGGTTCCCCGCGCCATCTCCACCCGGGAACGAGCCGACGTCCCCTGGCTCCATCGCAAGGCCAGGGCCGCGAACAGGGCTGCCCCGACGAAGGCGTGGGGGCCCACAGGGCCCTTCCGTTTCGGGTCGAGCAAGCGCTCCTGCCAGGTTCGGCGAGCCTTGCCCACATCGTGCAGCAACCCGGCCAAAAACAGCAGCTGCTCCTCGGCGGACCCCCGGGGATCTCCCGCCCGGCAGGCCACGTCCAGCAGGTGGTCGATAAGCGGGTGGGCGCGGCCGCCCTCGGGAGGCCGCGCCACACACCGTGCCAATGGAATCACCCGTTGTGCCATGCCCGTTCCCTGACTTCCGTGTCCGAGGACTCGGGTTGGTCCAAGGCCTCGGGGTTCTCCGGGCTGCCGCATCTTCCGTCACCCAAGTGGGTTCCGTCATCCAAAGGGGCCCGACCCACGGTCACCAGAGGCAGACGAGCCCGTCGGAGCACCGCACCCAGCGGAGGGGTGGATCAAAGGGCCCCGTGGCAGGCCGAAACCGCACGAAGCCGCCGTTGGGTTCATAGAGGAAGCTCAGCGAGCGGCGGAACCGGCGCCCGCCCAGGTGGGTGTGGAGAACACCGCCCACCCGGGCATACACCCTGCCGGGAACAGGCTCCACCTCCTCGACCGCGTGGGCAGGCACCACCGCCGGGCTCTCCACCGAACCGTCCTCCCCATCGGCCCAGGTCGAGGGCTCGTCCAGTTCCTCCGCCTCTTCCAACCCCACGAAGCGAGGGACGGTCAAGGCGAAGGCCGACCCCAGATAGGTGGGGTAGACGCTCTGCCGGTTGCGGATGCGTTCGGCCAGCGCGTCGGTGTCCGGCCCGGCATAGTAAATCCGGTAGGCCGGTTCGACCACCAGTTCGATGGCCGTCGGGCGGTTGAAGGTCCCGCTGCCGCCAAGCCAACCCTTACCCAACATGGACAGCTCTTGCGCCCGGGTGCGTACCGGATGGAGGCATCGCACACCGGTCCAGGCCTCCCGGGTCGTCCACTCGGGAAGACCCAGGATGGCGCCCAGCATCCCGCGCAGAGCGGTCCGCGTCGGGAATGGATAGGTGGCATGGGTGACCGCCGTGTCAGGGCGCCGGTAATGGGCCACGGACCCGGCTACGTCGAAGACCAACAGCCGCAAGGATCGCGCCATGGTCATCCCGCCTACATGGAGGGTTGGGGCTCGCCACCCAACTCGCGCAGGGCCGCATCCCCCTCAAGCCGGAACGCCGGGTTGAGCCAGTAACGGACCCGCGCAATCCGGTCCTGGAACTCCAACAGGCGCTGGCCCAAGGCCTGCACGTCCAGGCGGACCTCCGCCACGGAGCTGGGCTTGGTCGGCTGCAGCCATGCCTCCCGTCCCGGTTCAAGCTGCACCAGCCGGTCCAGGTCCCCGATCCGGAAGAACGGATCCTCGTACTCGACGTGCAGCAAGAACAACGGCTCCTGGATGCCGCGCCCCCGGGCCTGGCGGAAGCGAGTCCCCCTCCACAACCCCTCCAACACCAGATCGACATCATCGGGCGTCAAGCCCGTCTCCCGGGCCAGCGCGGCGTTGATGATGCCGTGCATGGCAAAGACGGCGAAGGGCACGATGTAGGTGGTCCAGATGGTCCCCTGTTCCTTCCCGCGGTCGTCCTCGGAGGCCATCACCACGGTCCCCTGAACGTACCGGCTCTCCACGGGATGCAAGGAGTGGGCCCAGGCGAATTGGACCGGTCCGGTCAGGTGGAACGACACGTCCCGGACGGAATAGACCACCCCGAAGGCCCGGACATCGAAGGCCTTGCGTGGCAACTCGGCCCGAGCCTCACCCGGGGTGATGCCCAGCACCTGTTCGGCCAGGGCGCGCCGCCCCAAAAGCTTCCCGTCGGCCGACCGTGCCTCGCGGACGTAGACGTGCCGGGTACCGTCGCCGCCGTCGGGGTACCGGGCCAGGACGTAGTCCCGGACGTCCCGCTTGATGCTGACGTCGGAGAGGCTGATCCGGCCGTCCTCTTCGTCGAAGAGGCGGCGCGCGTCGCTGTCGTTCAGCGGATCCCGGTTCGGGATCCCATCCTTCACCGACTTGACGAACAACAACTCACCGCTGCGGACTGCCATCGGCTCTCCCCCTCATCTGAAGCGATCTCGGACGGGTGAACTCGGGCGGTGGAACCCATCAAAAGGGCACGGCCGCCTCATCGTCATCGGCGACGGCCGCACCGGCCGGCCCATCAACGGTCTCCGCAACGTCCTCCTCGGACGAACGGCGGCCGGCATCGGCCAGCAGGTACCCGGCCCAGAACCCCGCCATGAAGCGATCCGCCTGGGCCTGGAGCTCCCGGCCCGCCTGTTGGGCCTTGACCAGCAGCACCCCGTTGAGGTGCCGGAACCGCTCCGACAGTTTGATGTCGAGGCGGGCGGCGTACTCCGGGAACCGCGTCAGGGCACGGGTGACGATGGCCTCCGGTGTGAGGTTGGTGCCGAAGGTCATCACCCGGTGCTTGAGGAACTCCTTGCCGCGGGTGGCGGCGTAGTACTGCCGCGCGAACTGCCGGGTCAGGTCGCCAATGGCGAAGCCCAGCTCCTCGACGTCCTGCAGCTCGAGCTCCGACGGGGGAACCGTCCGGAGCTCCGCCTGCAACTCCTGCCAGGGGCGAATGGCCCACACCTCCCCTTCCGGCCATTGGCCGGCGATCTCGCTGTGGTAGCGCTGCCAGAAGTCCCGGAAGACGACGTACAACCGGATCTCCGATTGCATGCGAAAGAGGGCCTGGGCTTCGCCCAGCCGGTGGGAGAGCTCGGCCAGGCGCAGGGCCAGGTTGCGCACGAAGCGCCGGTACGAGATGGGGCGACGGCGCAGCACCGTCTCCATGCCCTGCCAGACGTAGCCCGGACCGTAGGCGTTGATCAGCAGCGAGGGCAGCGAACGCAAGCGCCATCCCGGATCCTCGTCGCCGGGACGGCTCCACCGCCGGATCAACTCGTCTTGGCCGTTGACCACCTCGTGCAGGAGATCCCGTACCGCCGACGCCACAGCCGGGACCACGTCCTCGATCATGGCGCGGAGGTGGATGTCACCCCGATCGGGCGCACCACTGTAGTAGACCAGGGTGATCCGGTACTGGTCGGTGAAGAAGTCGTCGGCCACGGCGAACTCGAACCCCGCGACGGATTCCAGGTGCCGTGTCCAGCCGGCCTCCCCCCGCCGCATATACATGAAGCCCGTGCAGAACTGCTCAACGGCCTCCGGGTCCCGGAAGATCCCGTCGGACAGGGGTAGCACGAAGCCCGTCCCGTAGATCGTGCTCGGGATGCGGCCGCGTTCCACCATCTCCCGGCCACCCGGACTGTCGACGGGGGCGAACAGCTCCCGGGTGAGCCACAGAGGCAGCGGGCGGGTGAGGGCGTTGAAGAGCTGGGCCCCCTGGGTCAGGGCCGCATAGCAGTCGGGGCAGAGGGCCGCTCCCTCGACGAGCTGGTCATCCTTCAGGGTTTCGGGCAGCGGGGCTTCCCAGGTCGGTGCGAACCATGACCACGCCTTCGAATAGATGGAGACGACCTGCCCCTCCCGGTGGCACAGGGTACAGGGCCCCTCCATCTGGCCATGGGTTGCTCCTTCCTCCGCCTTGGCCGCCCAGACCAGGGAGACCAGGGAGGGCAGGTCGGCCACCACCCGCTGCCCCGGCCGCAGTTGACTCGGACCCAGGTCCACCATGGTCTCGGGGTCGACATCCGGGCCGGCCACATACCGGTACGGCCCTTGGTCGGACACGGGAAGAACGAGCAACAGCCCCATGACCTTACGGTTCTTGCCCGCCCGGGACAGGGATGCCCCGGCGACGACCGAAGCGGCGGCCCGGGCCAGGGCCGGCAGGGCAGCCTGCGGCCGCAACAAGGTTCGTTCATGGCGAGGCTGAATGAAACGCTCGACCTCCACGGCATCCCCGAAGACCGCCATGTCCCCCTCGTACACGATGTAGGCGGGAACGGGATACCGCCCCTGCGCCGTGCGCGGATTGCCGCCCCGCGGGACCGTGAAGGGAGCCGCCACGGCGATGTCGGGTTTGACTTCTACCACTTCGTTCCGGCCCTGGACCCGCCGGGTGGTCCAATCCTGGATGCCCCACGCAGCAGGCGGGGTCCCGGGGCGGCCTTCGTCCACCTCCACGACGATGACGTTGCAAAAGAACCCGACCGCCTGGGGACTCAGGACGTCGGTGATCTCCAAAAGGGTCTGGCGGGCCGCCGCGCTTTGCCCCAGAAAAGGCCGTCCCAGGCGAACCAGGTTTTCAATCAGCACCCCATTCCACCTCCCTCGTCGCCGCGACGCTGGAGCCGGCCGCGTCAGCCCGGGCGGGATCGGCGGGCGATGGGGTCGCCGGAGGCGCCATCCGCGGTTGGGGAGTCCGGGCCGCCCGCTGGGGCTCCAAATCGCACAGGCCGAACCCCTGGGCGTTCTTCGAACCGAAGCCGGCCTCCAGGCCCAAGGCGATGAGGGCGGGATCGCCCGACGCCTCGAAGGTGCCGGTGAACCCCTTGATGATCCCGTGGCGGAACCGGGCCACGTGGCCGCGGGCGGCACCGCGCCAGCGGATCTGGATGCCGGGCCCCTCGTAGGTGCGCCCCGTAAAGGCCTCCCACTTGCGGACCAGGTTCTCGGCCACCAGCCGCTCGAACTCACCGCTGCGAGGCTCGAAGAAGTAGGTGAAGCGGCTCCCGTCCGGACGGTTCACCGTGCTGTAGACGGTGATCGGGGTGCGGGCCCGCAAGGTGACGGGCGGCGTGATGGGCGGCAGTTCCTCGAACCGCACGGACTCGACCTCGACCACCTGGCTGCCCAGGCGGAGGCTGCCCAGCTGCAGCGCCCGGGACGCCACCGCGTGGACCACGGGGGCGTAGGGCGAGCTGACGGTCAGCCGGACGCTCCCGGCGAACCGGATGATCTTGGCGGGCGCTCCATCCGGCCCTCCCGGCGCCTTGCCTCCCCGACCCTGCCCCTCCCAGGACCGCCCGCCAGGGGGCGGGGAGCCGGCCAAGGGGCCCTCGCCGGTTCGTCCGTCGATGGACCGTCCGTTTCCGGTCAGGATGCTTGCATCGAGGGGGGTCCCCCCCGGAGAATGCCTTCCATCGCCTTGCCTCTCCGACAGCCCCCCTTCCCTGGCCTGGGTCGCCGCGGCGCTCCCTGCGGCCTCAAGGGAACCGGCGGCTGGCAGGGACTGACCCGGCAGCGCCGCTGCCTTCCCCCCACCGGGTGTTGCCGCGGATGGCGACCCGGCCTGCCCCCTCGCCTGTCCGTCGAGGCCCGACGCTCCGGGCGCGACGTCCCCTGCCGGGCCACGGTTGTGAGGGGCGCGGGACAGGTCGCCAGGGGCCCCGCGACCGTCTTCGCGGCCGTCCCCCCGGCCCGGGGCGATCCCGTTGGTCGCCGGCCCGAAGGACCGCCGCTCGATGGTGTAAAGGCCCTCGAGCCGCGAGAAGGTGAACATCTTGTAGCGCCGGGCACCGCGCGTGAAACCCTGGTCGTGGAGGAAGGCGGCGACGTCCGTCCCCTCCATCAGGTGGTACACCAGGCCTTGCAGGAGGCCGTTATATTGCAGCGGCAGGACCAGCTGGCCGGCTGCCGGCCGGAGCTCCATGATGACCCGCATGAATGACTCCCCCCTGCTCCCCCCGATGGGGACACCCCTCGGTGCCGGATCCACGGGCTGACCGGTGCCATCGCGACAACCGGGCCACCGTGGCCGGCTTGACGTCCGTCGTTGTCAACCGGGCGGCGATGGTCCACCCCCATGTGACCCGCCGCCTGAGCCGTTTGTTTCCCGCGGCATGGGAAGCCTCGAACGCGGTCCGCGGTGTCGGGCTCAACCCTGCCGGGCTCGCCCCCCGCGGACCGCCTTCCCGCCCCAACTCACCTCCCCTCTTCGGGTTGCCGGACCGGCCCGCCCGCAGCCTGTACCTTCACCATAGGGCTGGGGCCCTGACAAAACGTGTCATTGCGCCGTCACGGTGACCCGGACGATGCCATCGCGACGCCCGCGCCGGTGACCGGGCCCCACCCGCCGCGGGAACCGAGCGGCACCCGCCGCAGTGAACCGGCGGCCCTCGGGACGAGGGCCTGGCCATACCTCTCCGCAGCCGAGGCGATCGCCTTGCCGGGCCCGCAACGGGGACCACCCAGCGTCACCCGCAGCCGCGGTCCCGGCTGTCGCCGTCCGGCCGTCGCCTTCCGGCCGGCCCCGTCCGGCCGGCCTCCTCACCCCCCTGCCGTCTGGTACAGCCGGGCGATGGCCTCCGCCTCGGCCGCCATGGCTTGCCGCAGGGAGGCCGGCTCCAGGACCTCGGCGCCGGCGCCGAACTGCAAGAGCCAGCGCATGATCTCGTCGGTGCCGAGGACGCGGAAGGTCAAGACCAGCGAGCCGTCCGGTTCCTCCTGCGACTCCTGGCTGGGGTGCCAGGTGCGGCCCCGGACGTAACGGGCCTGGGGGGGCCGGAAGCGCACCACCACCTTCTGGCGCTCGGCGCCCCGCTGGAGCCGCCAGGCCTCGCCAAAGTAGACCTCGGGGGAAAAGCGGTCCGGGCCGGGAGGGGGAAAGGTTTCGTCCAGCACCTGGATGTCGCGGATGCGGTCGACGGCGAAGGTGCGAACGTCCTTGCGCCACCGGCAGTAGCCCGCCATGTACCAGGCGCCGTCGTAGTAACGCAGGTGGTAGGGTTCGACCAGGCGCGTGGTCTCCTCGTCGCGGGATGCAGTGTAATAGCGCAGCCGGACGACCCGGCACCCCTCGATGGCCTCCCGCAAGGCCGCCAGCCGCTCGCCCACCGCCTCCGGGTCGCCGCGGGTGGGCTCGAAGAAGAAGGACACCCGGTGCGCCAGGGACGAGAGGTCCACCGTCACCTGTTCGGGCAGGAGTTCGGGCAGGCGGGCTAGCAGGGCCTGAAAGGCCTCTTCCAGGCCGTGGGCCCGGACCGCCTCCAGGGCCTGCAGCCCGAAGGCCAGGGCCAGGGCCTCGCCGGCCCCCAGGCGGGACAGCCCCGCCTTGACGGGGGGCTCCCAGCTGGGATCCGTCAGGTAGTAACCGTTGCGGCGCCGGTCGAACTCCAGGGGCGCGTGCCAGTCATCCCGCAAGACGTCCAGATCGCGGTGGACGGTCCGGGTCGTCACCTCCAGGCTTTCCGCCAGGGTGCGGGCATTGGGATAGCGGTTCGCCCGCAGCTCGGCGACGATGCGCACCAGCCGGTGAAGCTGGGCACGGTTCATCCCACTCGGCCCCCCATCCCCAGGGACTCCCCCACAACGACAAAAACCCTCCCGGGTCCCCCCAAGGACAAAGACCCTCCCGGGTAAGGAAGGAATTCCAAGGGATGGGTCAACTTCCTGCCGAACGTTGCCGCGATCTGTCGAGATATGTCCGAAAGGACACAACGAGACTGAATGGACAATCCATTGTCTGCGGCGAGTTTGTTCAAACCAGCTCGAAAACCTCAGGTGGTCCCCTTCAACCGCCCCAGGGTCACCACTTGAAAGCTCAAGGGGCGCCCCCTGGGCGGGAAGGCGCCCCCATGACGATGGCCGGAGCCTGCCCCGGCCGCACCGTGACGGCACCGGCAACCGCGCGCCCCATGACAACACCGGCAACCGCCACCCCGTGACGGCACCGGCCACCGCCCGCCCCGGCCCCGCCGCCTTCGCCGGCCCTTCAGCTGGCGGAGGGCCGGGCCCCAGGGGTAAACATCAGCCGGTACAGCGCCCGGGCATAGATCCGGACGCAGTGCACCAGGTCGTCGATGCCCCAGTACTCGTCGGGCTCGTGGGCCAGCTCCCGCTGTCCGGGGAACAAGGGGCCGAAGGCGACGCCCTTTTCGAGCACCCGCGCGTAGGTCCCGCCGCCGATGGCCAGCGGCCGGGCCCCCCCGTCCCCCGTCTCCCGGCGGTAGACGTCCAGCAACTGGCTGACGATCTCGCTGTCTTCGGGCACGTGATGGGGCGGCATGTCCTCCCGGGACTCGACCCGCCAGCCCGTGCCGGCCAGGGCCCCGGCCACCCGCTGGAGGAGTTCCCGGGTCGAGGCCGTGACCGGGTAGCGCACGTTGCAGTCGGCGTACACCGCATCCCCGGCCAGGCGCATCACCCCGAGGTTGACGGTCAGGGGTCCGGACACGTCGTCCGCCACGGCGATGTCGAAGCCGGAGCCGTCGGTGCGCCGGCCCGCCTCCGCCAAAAACGCCAGGTCGGACGAACGCGGCAGGGCCGGCCCCAGCGCCCGGGCCAGGGCGGCCAGCAGGCCGGCGATGGCGTTGATGCCCTTCTCCGGATGCATGGCGTGGGCGGCCGCCCCTCGGGCCTCGACCACCAGCCGGTCGCCTTCCACCCGGGCGGTGATCCGCGCCCGCCCGGGCCCACCGCCGTCCTCCAGGCGCCGGGCCAGTTCGTCCAGGGACGGAGCGCCGGGCCCTGCGACCACCAGCTCGGCGGCGGCGTGCTCGGGGACCACGTTGACCCGGGTGCCGCCCTCGAGCCGCACGAGGCGCGCGGTCCAACCGGGCCCCTCGTCCGGCCCCGCCTCCCGGCCAGGGGCCGGCGTCGCCGCCTCACGGGGCAGTTCCAGGCTGAGGCGGAAGGTCCAGATGCCCTTCTCCGCGTTGACCAGGGGGAACATGGCGTCGGGGCTGAAGCCCAGGGTGGGCTGGGACTCGCGGGCGAAGTAGTACTTCACGCACTCGAAGCCCGATTCCTCGTTGCCGCCCACGATCAGCCGGGCGCGGCGGCGGGGGCGCTGCCCCTGGGCCAGGGCCAGGTCGGCGACCGCCTTGAGCGCGTACAGGGCGGCCACGGTGGGGCCCTTGTCGTCCACGGCCCCGCGGGCGTAGATCTTGCCCTCGTGGATCTCGGCTCCGTAGGGCGGGTGGGTCCAGCCGGAGCCCTCAGGCACCACGTCCACGTGCCCGAGGACGGCGATCCACTCGTCGCCCTCCCCGACCTCGGCGTCGATGGCGTAGCCGTCGATGTTGCGGGTGCGAAAGCCCATGGCCGCGGCATGCTGCCGCACCCACTCCAGGGCCGCGGCGACCCCGGGGCCGAACGGCTGCCCGGGGGCCGGCTCCTCCTGCACGCTGCGGATGCGGCAGAGGGCCTGAACCGCCTCGATCATGGCCTGCCGGTGCTGGTCCAGCCAGCCGTCCAGCTGGGCGAGGAAGCGGGCCTCGCCGGTGCCGTCACCGTCACCGTCGCCGTCGCGGTCGCCGGTCGCCGGTGGGACGTCCCCGCCCCCCGGGACGGGTGCGTCGTCGGTCGCCATGCCGGACACTCCTTCCTTGGGGCGCTGAGAGGGCGGTGCCGGGGCCGGTCCGGACGGTCCCCGGACGGTCTCCGGACGGCTCGACCCGCAGCGGCCTCAGCCCTCGCTGCCCGGTGCCGCGTGCCAGAGCACCCGGCCCAGGAAGTCCCGCGCCCGCGGGTGGCCGGGGTCGCGGAAGAACCGGTCCGGCGGCGCCTCCACCAGCACCCGCCCCTCGTCCATGAAGACGATCCGGTGGGCCACCTCCCGGGCGAAGCCCATCTCATGGGTAACCACCACCATGGTATACCCCTGCCGGGCCACGTCCAGCATCACGTTGAGCACCTCGCCCGTCAGCTCGGGGTCCAGGGCGGAGGTCGGCTCGTCGAAGAGGATCACCTTGGGCCGCATGGCCAGGGCCCGGGCGATGGCCACCCGCTGCTGCTGGCCGCCCGAAAGCTTGGACGGCCGGTGGTCCATCCGGTCCGCCAGGCCGACCCGGGCCAGCATCTCGCGGGCGATCCGCTCGGCCTCGGCCCGCGGCATCCGCCGCACGGTGACCAGCCCCTCCATGACGTTCTCCAGGGCCGTCATGTGGGGGAACAGGTTGAACTGCTGAAAGACCATGCCGATCTCCTGGCGCTTGCGGTTGAGCTCGGCGGGGGAGTCCTCGACCCAGCGGTTGCCCTGGCGGCGCCGGCCGATGGGCTCGCCGTCCACCAGGATCTCCCCCTCCTGCACCGGCTCCAGGTAGTTGATGGTCCGGAGGAGGGTCGACTTGCCGCTGCCGCTGGGCCCCGCGATGACCACCACCTCGCCGCGGCCGATGGTCAGGTTGATGTCCTTGAGCACGTGCAGGTCGCCGAACCACTTGTTGACCCCGCGGAACTCGATCATCGGCGCCTCACTCATATTCCTTCAGCTTCCTTTCCAGCCAGGAGCCCAGGGTCGTGAACAGGGTCGTCATCACCAGGTAGTAGAAGGCGGCATAGCCGAAGAACCAGACGGACTTCAGGGTCGCCGCGGCGAACTGCCGCGAGTTGAGCATGATCTCCGCCAGGCCGATGACCGACACCAGGGACGAGTCCTTGAGCAAGATGACGAACTCGTTCACCATGGGCGGGATCATCCGCCGGTAGGCCTGGGGTAGGATGACCCGGCGCATGGCCTGGCCGTAGCTCATGCCCAGGGACCGGGCCGCCTCCATCTGGCCGCGGGGGATCGACTCGATCCCCGCGCGGATGATCTCCGCCAGGTAAGCCCCCGAGTTGATGCTGAGGGCGGCCACGCCGGCGGGGAAGGCGTCCAGCACGATCCCGTAGTCCGACAGGCCGAAGTAAATCAAGTAGATCTGGACCAGCAGGGGCGTGCCGCGGATGATCCACGTGTAGGCCGAGCCGATGGTCCGCAGCACCCCGAAGCGGGAGAGCTTCATCAGGGCTACCAGGAGGCCGATGCCCAGGCCCAGCACGATGGACACCACGGTCAGCTTCAAGGTGAGCCAGGCGCCGGCCAGGTAGATGGGGGTCACCCGCGCCAGGGCCCCCCACAGGCCGAGATCGACCAAACCCTCTCGTGGCATCTGCGGTCGCCGTCCTTCCCTTCGCCCGGGTTCCGGCCCGGGACCTGTCCATCCTCCGGAAACCGCACGCCGGCCCGCGGGGGCCGCGCGCCGGCGTGGTGCACGGGATCTGCGTCAAGAGAGAGCGGGACGTGACCGGGCGGCTGCCGCGCCGGGCCCCGACCTGGCCCGCCGGCCTGCAGCCGCCCCCACCCTCACTGGCCGCCGAACCACTTGGCGTAGATCTGGTCGTAGGTGCCGTCCGCCTTGAGCTCGTCCAGGGCCTGCTGGATCGCCTGGACCAGCTCGTCGTTGCCCTTGGCGACCGCGATGCCCACCGGGGCCGTCTCGAAGGGCTCGCCGACGAACTGGTACTTGTCACCCTCGATGTTGGCGTAGTAGCGGGCGACCGGTTCGTCCAGGATCGTGGCGTCGGCGCGCCCCACGTAGACCTCCTTCAAGGCGTCGGGGAAGGTCTGGAAGGTCTTGACCGTGGCGCCCTCGATGCCGCGGGCGATCTCCTCGTTGGTCGTGCCGATCTGCACCGCGATGACCTTGCCCTTCAGGTCATCCAGCGACTGGATGCCCTTGGGGTTGCCCTTCTTGACCACGATCATCTGGCCCATCTCGAAGTACTGGACGAAGTCGGCGCTCTTCTGCCGCTCCTCCGTGATGTTCATGGAGCTCATGACCACGTCGTAGCGGCCCGACTCCAGCCCCGCCAGGATGCCGTCCCAGTCGACCACCACGGCCTTGTGCTCGACGCCCAGCTTCTCGGCGATCGCCTTCCCGAGGTCGATGTCAAAGCCGATCAACTGGTTCGGGTTGTTGGGGTCGGGGAACTCCATGGGCGGGTAGGCGCCGTCGGTGGCGAAGGTCATGTAGCCCCGCTCCTTGATCTCGTCGAGCAGGGACTTGGCGCCGCCCGTCTCGCCGGTGCCCGTCCCCGTGCCGCTGCCGGTGCCGCTGCCGCTGGTGGTGCCGCCGCTGCCGCCCGTCGCCGGCTGGCCGGCGCCGCCGCAACCCGCCACGACGACCAGGGCCGCCACCAGCGTGAGGACCGCCCACCACCGGGCGATCCGCCGCTTACGACCGAACATTGCCAACACGTTCTCCCACCTTTCCCTGCGGAAACGCATAAAAATACGAGCAACACGTTTGAAAATAAAGATTCGGGGCGGGCTCGTCAACTCCTTGTGGACAAGGGTGATTTCCTGTCGTTTTTCGTTAGGCGGGTGGTTGCGGGCGGGCGAAGCCGGCAGCCGGGGAGGTTCCGGTGCGGGATTTCAGCCGCCGGCGGACGCCGACCGGCCTGGGCCCCGCCGCGTCGCCGGGCCCCCTGGCCAAAGGGAACGGCCTCGCCGTGGCGAATCGGTGACGGGTTACGTCGAAGGCCGGCAACGGCCAGGCCGGCCCGTTGGAGGAGGCATGGGCCTTGCAGTTCGAGATCGTCATCGTCGGTGGAGGCATCGTCGGGCTGCAGACCGCGTGGCACCTGCGCGAGGCGGGGATCCGGCGCATCGCGGTGATCGAGCAGGGGGCGGCCGGAAGCGGCGCCACCTCCCATGGCGCCGGGTTCCTCTCCCACTTCACCTGGAACCCGGTGGACGCCCGGCTGGTGCGGCGAAGCGCCGAGCTGTACGCGGCCCAGCAGGCGGAACTGGGCGGCTCGTTCTTCCGGGTCACCGGATCGTACCTCCTGGTCTCTCAGGCGCCGGCGGGTGTATCCGGCACCGGCCCGGCCGGCCCGGCGGGCCGCTTCAACGTCCCGGAGGCAGGCGCCGCCGCCCGCCAAGCGGCCGGCAACCCAAAGGGCCATCGCGCCACCGGCCGCCAGGACCGCCCCGACCAGGACCGTCAGGACCCGCCGGGGGCTGGGCAACCGGAAGGTCCCCTCCCGGATCCCGCCGCCGTCGCGGCCCAGATGGCCGCCCGGGCGGCCATGGTGCGCCGGGAGGGGATCGCCGTCGAGGACGTGGCGCCAGCGGAGGGCGCCGCCCAGCTGCCCGGCTGGAACTGGGCCGACGTGGTGGCCGCCTGGTTCGTCCCGGGCGACGGCACCCTGCTGCCCGGCGAGGTGGCGCGGACCCTGGCCCGCCGCCTGCGCCAGCGGGAGGTGACCGTGCTGGAGGAAACCGCCGTCGAGGAGCTGGGCCTCGGCCATGGCCGGGGAGGACCGGCCGTGGCCGGCGTCCGCACCGCCGCGGGCCCCATCGCCGCCGACGCGGTGGTGGTGGCCACCGGCGTCTGGACCCGGCCCCTGCTGCAGACGGCGGGCCTGGATGCGCCCATCAAGCCCTACCGCACCCAGCTCTCCTTCTGGGCCCTCCCCGAAGGCATGGCCCCCGGCGACGTGCCGCCCCTCCACGACGTGACCGGGGAGTACTACTGGCTGCCGCGGGAAGGGCTTTTGGCCGTGGGCGACGGCACCCAGCTGGTCGAGCAGGATCCCCGCGCGTTCCGGCGCGAGCCCGATCCGGCCTTCCTCGAGGCCAGCCGCCGGCGCCTGGAGCACCGCCTGCCGGCGGCCCGGGGCGCCCAGCTGGTGCGGGGCTGGGCCCACCTGTGCGACGCGACCCCCGACCGGCGCCCGCTGCTGGGTCCTTACGGGGGCGTGGAGGGCTTGCACCTGGCCGTGGGCTTCAACGGCTTCGGCGTGATGCGGGCGCCGGCGGTGGGCGAGCTGGTGGCCCGGTTCGTCCTGGGGGAGGAACCGGCCCTGGGTGGCCGGCCCCTGGAGGGGGCCGAAACCCTGCGGGCCGCGCGGTTCAGCGGCTTCGTGGACTTCCCGATGGCCCAGGGGTTCAACACCGCCGGTGAGTCGCCGGCAGGAACCCCGCCGTCGGTTCCTAAGGAATAAGGATAGCCCGCGGCCCGCCCCGCGGCCCGGCCGGCCGCCGGCCAGGGGCGGTACCGCTCGACGGAGGTAGTGGGGTGTGGACAAGCAATCCCCGGTGCCCGCAAGCCCCGGGACGGGCGCGGTGAGCCCAGGGACGGGCACGGTCGACCTCTCCTGGTGCCGGGCGGAGTTCCCCGCCCTGCAGCTCATGGTCAACGGCCACCCGGCCGCCTTCCTGGACGGGCCAGGCGGCACCCAGGTGCCCCAGCCGGTCGTCGAGGCCATGGCCACCTACCTGATCAAGAAGAACGCCAACACCCACGGCGCCTTCCTGACCAGCCGGGCCACCGACGAGACCATCGCCGAGGCCCGGGCGGCCCTGGCCGACTTCCTGGGCGCCTCGCCCGGCGAGATCGCCTTCGGGGCCAACATGACGACCCTGAACTTCAACCTGGCCCGGGCCATCGGCCGGACCCTGCGGCCGGGCGACGAGATCGTCGTCACCGAGCTGGACCACGACGCCAACGTCAGCCCGTGGCTCGCCCTGGAGGAGCAGGGGGCGATCATCCGCTGGCTGCCGGTCGACCCGGAGACCTGCACCCTCGACCTGGACCAGCTGGCGGGCCTGCTGGGCCGGCGCACCCGGGTGGTGGCCATCGGCTGGGCGTCCAACGCCGTGGGGACGATCAACGACGTGGCCCGGGCGGTGCGCATGGCCCACGACGCCGGCGCTCTGGCGGTGGTCGACGCCGTCCATTACGCCCCCCACGGGCCCATCGACGTGCGGGCCATCGGGTGCGACTTCCTCCTCTGTTCGGTGTACAAGTTCTTCGGTCCCCACGTGGGCGTGCTGTACGGCCGCCGGGCGGCCTTCGAGGCACTGGCCACCTACCGGGTGCGGCCCCAGTCGCCGTCGGCACCGGAGAAGATCGAGACGGGCACGCTGAACCACGAAGGGCTGGCGGGGGCCGCGGCGGCCGTCGACTTCATCGCCCGCCTGGGGCGCCGCTACGTGGACGACTTCCGGCCCCTGCTGGGCGCCGCCACCGGGCGGCGGGCCGAGATCCTGGCGGCCATGCATGCCATCGAGGCCCACGAGGCGCCCCTGGCCGCGCGGCTGCGGGAGGGCCTGGCCGCCCTGCCCGGGGTCCGGGTCTACGGCCCGCCCGACGGCTACCCGCGCACGCCCACGGTGTCCTTCACCGTCGCCGGGCACCACCCCGCCGACGTGGCCCGCCATCTGGCCGAGCGCGGCCTGTTCGTCTGGGACGGGGACTTCTACGCGGTGACCCTGGTGGAGCGGCTGGGCCTGGCGGCGTCGGGCGGCCTGGTGCGGGTCGGCCTGGCCCCGTACAACACGCTGGACGAGATCGAGCGGCTGCTGGCGGCGGTGGAGGAGCTGGCCCGTCGCTAGACCACGGCAACGATGCCGCTCGCCCGCCGCGGGCCCGCTGCGCGCCCGGCGCGAGACCGGCGGCCGCGGGACGACCGCGGCCACCCAAGCGGGGTGGACGGGACGATGAACTCCACAGGGGATCCCACCGGCGACCCCCGAGACCGGCGGCAGCGAGGCGGCGAGCCCGCCCCCGGCGGCCCGCGATGGGAGCGCGGCCGGCCGGCCCCGGCTGGACGAACCGGCCGGGGCCGGCCCTGGCGCCCGCGGCCGCGGCTGCGCCGGTACCGGTTCGTCCCGGTGGACTGGGAGACCTTCACCGCCTGGGCGGAGGCCATCGTCGAGGGGCTGCCACCGCGGCTCCTGGCCGAGCTGGAGGGCGGGGTGCAGGTCGACCCCGCGGCGCGGCGCAACCCGTCGGATCCGCCCGGGGTGTACCTGCTGGGCGAGTACATCACCGAGCCCTACCTGGGCCGGTTCATCCGGATCTACTACGGATCCTTCGAGCGGGTGCTGATCGACGAGCCCCCCGAGGTCTGGCGCGAGGAGCTGGAAGAGACGATCCTCCACGAGCTGCAGCACCACGTGGAGGCCCTGGCCGGCGTCGACTGGCTGGGCATCGAAGACCTGCGCCAGCTGCAGCAGCTCTGGGAGGAGGCCCGCCGCGGTGCCCGGGACGACCCCCGTGGGGACGACCGCCCCGGCGACGCCGCCCAGGGGGACGATCCCCGCTGCGACGACCCCTAGCGGGACGTGCCGGAGGGACACCCCGCCAGGACGATCCGCAGCACTGCAGGGGCACGCAGGGAAGGAGGAGACCGGGGTGAAGGGCCGTCAGGGACCGCTGCAGGGCATCCGCGTGCTCGACCTGTCGCGGGTCCTCAGCGGGCCGTACTGCACCATGATGCTGGCCGACTTCGGCGCCGACGTGATCAAGGTCGAGCGGCCCGAGACGGGCGACGACACCCGGGCCTGGGGCCCGCCCTTCATCAACGGGGAGGCGGCCTACTTCCTGGCCGTCAACCGCAACAAGCGCAGCGTGGTGGTCGACCTCAAGGCCCCCGAGGGCCGGGACCTGATCCGGCGCATGGCGCGGCTGTGCGACGTGGTGGTGGAGAACTTCCGCCCCGGCACCGCCGCCAAGCTGGGCATCGGCCCCGACGACCTGCTGCGGGAG
>DATCLH010000067.1:0-10868 GCA_036564035.1 Thermaerobacter sp. | reverse complement strand
CGGGTCTTCAGGCCTCGACGACCTGGACGCCCTGCTTGCCCTCCAGGACGGCGTCGGCGATCTTGCCGGTGATCAGCCGGACGGCCCGGATGGCGTCGTCGTTGCCGGGGATCACATAGTCGACCTCTTCGGGATCGCAGTTGGTGTCCACGATGGCCACCACGGGGATGCCCAGCTTGCGCGCCTCGGAGACGGCGATCTTCTCCTTGCGGGGGTCGACCACGTAGACGGCGTCGGGCAGGTCCTTCATCCCCTTGATGCCGCCCAGGTACTTCTCCAGCTTCTCCTTCTCCCGCAGCAGGCGCGCCACTTCCTTCTTGGGCAGCCGTTCGAAGTGACCGTCGGCCTCCATCTGCTCCAGCTCGGCCAGGCGATCGATGCGGGTGCGGATGGTGGCGAAGTTGGTCAGGGTGCCGCCCAGCCAGCGCTCGTTGATGTAGAACTCGCCGCAGCGGGTGGCCTCCTCGGCGATGGCCTCCCGCGCCTGCTTCTTGGTGCCGACAAAAAGAACGCGCCCACCCTGGGCGACCAGCTCGCGGACGAAGTTGTACGCCTCGTCCAGAAGGCGCACCGTCTTCTGCAGATCGATGATGTAGATCCCGTTGCGCTCCATGAAGATGTAGGGGCGCATCTTGGGATTCCACCGGCGGGTCTGATGGCCGAAGTGGACGCCCGCTTCGAGCAGCTGCTTCATGGCCACGACCGGCACCGGCCCCACCTCCTTGCGGTTCGTTCCTCCGCCCCCTTCCCCGGGATGCGGAACCGGCGCGCCGCTGCGCCGCCAGCCGGCACCGCCGCACCCCTCCGGGGGCGTGTGATGTGCCTGCGCCGATCCTCCCGGTCCCTCGCCGCTGGCCTCCGCGAAAAGGCGGAAGAACCTGCCCGGCGGCGATCGGGCGACCGTGCACAAGCCGTTCGGTAGTATATCACAGGGTTTCCGGTGCGCCAACGAAAAGGGGCCGTGGGGGGCTGTGGAGCGGTGGGCAGCCGGGGGCCGGGGACGGTCAGGGCCGCCCGGTGGTGGGGAGCCGAGAAAGGGGCGCGGTCGCCGCGCCGAAGGCGGGCTGGGCGGATCCGGTGTTCAAGCGGATGTAGACCGGGATCGCCAGGGGCAGCCGGTCGACGGGACGAACCGGCACCGGCTGCTGGGCCAGGCGGGTCGCCAGCCCCTCCACCAGCTGGCGCCCCAGCTGGCGGCTCCAGGGGCCGGACCAGGCGGCCAAGTGGGCGGGATCCAGCTGGACCTGGAGCTGGCGGCTCAGCTCGTCCCGCAGCTGCCGCTCCAGGGCGGCCGCCGCCTCGGGCGGCAGCTCCAGCCGGACGCCGTAGACGATGATCCCGGCCTCCCGCATCCGGGCCGCCAGCTCGGCGGCGATGGCCGCCGGCAAGCGCTCCCGCAGGGGTTCGACCACGGCGGGCAGCTGCCGGGCCACGGCCTCCTGGACCGCGGCCTCCGCCGCGGCGGCCAGGGGCGCCGCCTCGACCTCCACGGTCAGGCCCCGCTGGACCAGCTGCTGGATCGCGGCTCCCGCCAGCAGGGCGCTCACCAGCAGCCCGCAGGCGAAGCCGAGTCCGAAGCCCCGCATGCCCTCACCCCCGCCTGGCATAGTATGCCAGCCTTGTCCGCACCTATGCGGACGGGGCGCGGGGCGGGGTCCGGGCACCTCCGGCACCCGGCCTCAGACCGACCGGTCCAGCCGCCGGCCCTTCAAAGGCAGTTCCTCCGGCAGGGGGACGGGCCCCCGGCCGCCCGCCGGTGGCGATGCCGGGGCCGGGGCTGCGCCCCGGCCACCGGGCAGGGCCGCCTCCTCGCCGCGGGGCGAGGGATCCGGTTCCTCCCCCGAACCCGGGTGACCGGGGTCCCGGCCCTTCGGGCGGCCGCCGTCCCGGCCTCGCCGTCCGCCGCGGTCCCCGGCCGCCGGCGAGGGAAGGGGCGCCCCATCGGCGCCCGATCGCGGGGCATCCTCCGGCCGCCCGGCGGCCTCCATCCCGCCCGCAGAGGGGACCCGGGTGCGGCGCCGGGCCTCGTCCAGGCGGGCGGCGAAGCGCTGGGCCTGTTCCTCCCCCCGGGCCGCCTCGGCCGGCAGGCGCTGCAGCCGCTGCGCCTCGGCCGCCGACTGGACGGCGTGGGGTCCGTCCAATCCGCCGATGCTCACGGCCCGTCGCCCCCGTCCTCGCCCAGATGGGCCCGCAGGCGCAGGATGGCCCGGGTGTGGAGCTGGGAGACCCGGGAGGGGCTCACGCCCATCACCTCGGCGATCTCCTTGACGGTCAAGCCTTCATAATAGTAAAGGGTCACGACCAGGCGCTCCCGCTCGGGCAGGGCGGCCAGGGCCTCGGCCAGGCGCCGGCGCAGGTCGGCCAGGGTGGCGGCCGCCAGGGGGTCGGCGGCCGAGGGGTCGGCCAGCCGGTCCAGCACCAGCGCCGGGTCGTCGGAGTCGCTGGGCAGGACGTCGTCCAGGGAGACGACGGTGGTGCGGGCCAAGTCCCTCAAGAGCTCGCCGAACTCCTCGGGCGCCAGCCCCAGTTCCGCCGCCACCTCCGCGTCGTCCGCCGGCCGGCCCAGCCGGTTCTCCAGCCGCCGGTAACAGGCCTCCACCTCCCGGGCCCGGCGGCGCAGGCCCTGGGGGACCCAGTCCATCGCCCGCAGGCCGTCCAGCATGGCGCCCCGGATCCGGGTGTAGGCGTAGGTCTCGAACTTCACCCCCCGGCTGGGGTCGTACCGCTTGATCGCCTCCATCAGGCCGAAGATGCCGTAGCTGATGAGGTCGTCCATCTCCACCTGGGGCGGCAGGTGAATCACCATCCGGCCCGCCAGGTAGCGGACCAGGGGCAGGTGCTCCCGGATCAGGGCCTCCCAGCTCTCGGGATCGGCCGTGGTCCGGTACCGGCGCCACAGTTCGGCCCGCTCCTGTCGCTGCTTCAGCTCCGCGGACACCCCGCTCCCCCCTCCGGCTCCTTGCCGGCCCGTCCCGGCCCTCCGGCCGGGGGCGGGCCCTAGCCGAGCACCCGGCGCCGCCGGGCCTGTTCCACCAGGATGAACCCGGCGATGCGGTCCTGCACCCGCGGGTCGATCTCCACGAACTCCAGGGCCGCGGTGAACCCGTCGCCCCGCTCCACCCGGACGACCCGGCCGGTGGCCTGGGCCTGCCAGCCCGGGAAGGCCAGTTCCACCCGCACCAGCTCGCCGGGGGGCACCGCCTCCGCCAGCAGGACCCGGCACCCGCCGCCGCTGACGTCCAGGGTGCGCCCCTCCAGGACCTGGGGCGGGTCGCCCCGCCGGTGGAGCCGGACGGGCAGTCGCACGTCCAGGCGCACCCAGTGGCGCCGCTGGACCCGCTCCACCCGCTGGGGCCAGGTCACCACCAGTTCCGGCTCCGGCTCGATGCGGGCGCCGGCCACGGTGGCGACGAAGCCGAAGAGCCCCCGGGCCCCGTCCCGATCCTGGGGGTCCCGGTAGACCACCTTGACGGCCTGGGCCGGCCGGGGCACCACCCAGCGCTGCCGCGCCATGGGCAACGCCAGGACCAGGCCTTCCGGCGCCGTGCCCAGCACGTGGGTGCGGAAGGGCCCCGTCCCGTGGCCGGGCGGCGCGTCGTCGACGAAGGTCAGCTCCACCGGATGGCCGATCTCCAGCGGCAAGGGCTCGATCCGGTCCATCTCCTTCCCCCACTCCCCCATCCAGCCCGTCCCAAATCCCTGCTCCCCCGGCCCGGAACGCCCAGCGCCCCGAGCACGGCCTCCCGGACCGGCGGCGATCCGGGCCGGTCCCCACCGCCGTCAGCCGGTGCGGGCGGCCCGTCCCGGCCACAGCCGGGCCAGGTAGGCCAGGAGGCCGCCCGTGGCCGGCGGCGGGCAGTCCAGCAGCCGGCGGGCCATGGCATCGACGGCCCGGGCCGCCGGGCTCTGGGGCGCCGCCAGCAGCAGGGGGACCTGGCGGCGCACCGCCACCCGCACCTGGGGATCCAGCGGCACCAGGCCCAGGAGCCGGGGTTCCACCCCGAGGAACCGGCGGCAGACGCCGGCCAGCCGCGCGAAGGCGGTCTCCCCTTCCGCCGGCCGCTGCACCTGGTTGACCGCCACCCACAGCCGGGGGACGGCCCCTCCGCCGCGGGCCGCCACCAGCTTGATCACCGCGTAGGCATCGGCCAGGGCCGTGGGCTCCGGGGTCGTGACGACCAGCAGCTCCCGGGCGGCCAGCAGCTGGGGCCGCACCGCCCCACCCACACCGGCCCCGCCGTCGATCACCACCAGGTCCCAGCCCCGGCCCGCCAGCTGGCCCAGGACGTGACGCCAGCGCAGGCCGTCGACGGGCGGGAGCTCGGCCAGGCCGTGGCCACCGGCCAGGAGGTCGACGCCGCCCGGCCCGGGGACCACCGCCTCTTCCAGCCGGCAACGGCCCGCCAGGACGTCGGCCAGGTGCCGGGAGGCGCTGACGCCGGCCAGGATCTCGGCGTTGCCCAGCCCCACGTCGGCATCCAGCAGGAGGACCCGGCGTCCCAGGGCCCGGGCGGCGATGGCCAGGTTGAGGCTGAGGTTGCTCTTGCCCACGCCGCCCTTGCCGCTGGCCACCAGGATCGCCCGGGCCTGCTCAGCCAACCCCGGCGCCGGCGAACCCATGGCGCGTCCCTCCCCCCGCCTGCGGCCGGCCGGACCGGGCCAGCCAGGCCTCCAGGGCCTCGGCGGACCCGGCCAGCAGGTCGTCGGGCACCCGCTGGCCGCACCCCACCAGGGCCAGGGGCAGCCCCCACCGGCCCGCCCGGGCCAGCACGGCCGCCGGGTCCAGGCATTCGTCCAGCTTGGTCAAGACCAGGTCCGTCACCCCCAGGCGGCGCCCCACAGCCACCAGGGCGGCCGCCTCGGCCCCGGCCAGGGTCGCCGGAAGAACCAGCAGCACCCGGGCCGGCCGCACCGCGGCCAGCAGGGCGGCCAGTTCCGCCGCCACCTCGGGGAGCAAGAGGTTCCGCCCCGCGGTGTCGACCAGGGCCAGCGGGCCGGCGGCAGCCGCCTCCCCCAGCGCCTCCCGCCAGGCCGCGGCTTCGCCGGGCGCGTAGGCGACGGTCAGAGGCAGGCCCAGCAGCTCGGCATAGGCGCCCAGGGCGGCAGTGGCCCCCAGGCGGTAGGTGTCGGCGGCCAGCAGGGCGACGGGGCGCCCTTCGTCCAGCACGGCCCGGGCCGCCAGCTTGGCCACGGTGGTCGTCTTTCCGGCGCCGGTGGGCCCCACCAGGACCACGACCCCTCCCAGGGGCGGGCCCGGCGGCGGCAGGATCCGGGGGATCCCCCTCGCCCGGTCGCCCGGGTCGCCCTCCGGCCCCGCCCCCGCGGGTGGCTGCAAGGGGCCGGCAGCGGGCACCGCAGGCGGCAGCGCCTTGAGCCCCGGTGCCGGCCCGGGGCCGGTTCGTCCCGCTGTTCGGGGATCCGGCGCCGGCCGGGCCGGGGAGGTTACGGCCGGTGGGGCCAGGGGCCCGTCCCCGACGGCCACGTCAAGGCGCCGCGGGCTGTGGCCCGTCCCGTCCCCCCGGCCCGCCGGCCCCGGGTCCCGCGGAGCCGGCCGGTCGCCGTCCCAAGCGGCCGTCACCTCCACCCAGCGGGGCCCCCGGCCGAACCAGGCCCACACGCCCCGGCCCCGCACCGGCCGGGCCTGCAGGATCACCGCGTCCGGCCCCATCTCGGCCCGCACCTGCTGCAGCGCCGCCCGCATGTCCGGCGCCCGGAAGCGCTTGATCTTCACGGCCGGATCACCCCCACCGTCTCCACCTGCAGGTGGGGCACCAGCTCGTTATAGGAGACGACCACCAGCTGGGGGACCGCCGCCTCCAGCATCCGGTAGAGGTGCAGCCGGATGACGGGGGCGCACAGGACCACCGGTTCCACCCCCTGGGCGGCCACCCGGCGCACCTCGGCCTGGGCCGCCCGCAACAGGCGGCCGAGCCAGTCGGCGGGCACGGCCGGATGGCCGCCGGCGGGGGCCTGCTGCAGGGCCTCCCGGATCACCTGCTCCGCCGCCGGGTCCAGGGCCAGGACCCGCAACCGGCCCTCCCGCACCGGCAGGGACTCGGAGATCTGGGCCGCCAGCCGGTGCCGGACGAACTCGGTCAACAGGTCGGCGTCGCGGGTGGCGGGGGCCTGGTCGGCCAGGGCTTCGCCGATGGTCACCAGGTCGCGGATGGCCACGCCCTCCCGCAGCAGGTTCTGCAGCACCTTCTGGACCTCGCCCAGGGACAAGTTCTGCTGGAGCTCGTCGACCAGGGCCGGCGCCACCTGGCGCAGCCCATCCAGGAGCTGCCGTGTGTCCTGCCGGGTCAGCAGGCGGTAGGCGTTCTGGCGCAGCAGCTCCGAGAGGTGGGTGGCCAGCACCGAGGCCGGGTCGACCACGGTGTAGCCCGCCAGCTCCGCCCGCTGCCGGTTCTCGGCAGGCACCCACAGGGCGGGCAGGCCGAAGGCCGGCTCGGTGGTCTCGATGCCTTCCACCGGTTCGGTCTCCAGGCCCGTGGCCATGGCCAGGTAGTGGTCGGGCAACAGCCGCCCGCGCCCGGCCTCGGCACCCCGCAGGCGGATCACGTAGGTATGGCTCTCCAGCATCACGTTGTCCCGCACCCGCACCAGGGGCACCACCACGCCCAGCTCCTGGGCCATCTGGCGGCGGATGGCCGCGATCCGGGCCAGCAAATCGCCGCCGCGGCTCTCGTCGGCCAAGCCGAGCAGGCCGTAGCCCAGCTCGATCTCGATGGGGTCGACGGGGACGGCCGTCACCGGCTCCGGTTCGGCCCGGGCGGCCGCCGCCTCCGCCTGGGCGCGGGCGGCCTCCTCCTCCGCCCGCCGCCGGGCCTGGAGCTGCAGGCCCCGGGCGCCGCCCGCCGCCACCCCGGCCAGGACGAAGAAGGGCAGCTTGGGAAGCCCCGGGACCAGCGCCAGCAGGGCCAGGAACACCGCCGCCACCGCCAGCACCCGGGGGTTGGAGAAGACCTGCCGCCGCAGGTCGCCGCCCAGGTGGTCCTCGCTGGCCGCCCGGGTGACCACGATGCCCGTGGCCGTGGCCAGGAGCAGGGCCGGGATCTGGGAGACCAGGCCGTCGCCCACGGTCAGCAGGGCGTAGGTCTGAAGGGCCTCGGCCGCCGGCCGCCCGTCCCGCAGCATGCCGATGAGCACGCCGCCCACCAGGTTGATCACGGTGATGATCAGCCCGGCGATGGCGTCCCCCTTGACGAACTTGCTGGCGCCGTCCATCGCCCCGTAGAAGTCGGCCTCCCGGGCCACCTGCTGCCGGCGCCGCCGGGCCTCCTGCTCGTCGATCAGGCCGGCCGAGAGGTCCGCGTCGATGCTCATCTGCTTGCCCGGCAGGGCATCCAGGGTGAAGCGGGCGGCCACCTCCGCCACCCGCTCGGCGCCGCGGGTGATGACGACGAACTGGATCACCACCAGGATCAGGAAGACCACCAGGCCGACCACCAGGTCACCGCCGACCACGAAGTGCCCGAACTGCCGGATGATGGCCCCCGCGTCGCCCTGCAGCAGGATCAGCCGGGTCGACGACACGTTGAGCGCCAGCCGGAACAGGGTGGCCAGCAGCAGCAGGGAGGGGAACACGGCGATCTCCAGGGGCTCCTGGGTGTACATCGTCATCAGCAGCACAACCAGGGCGAAGGTCAGGTTGGCCGCGATCATGACATCCAGCAGGGCCGTCGGCAGGGGCACCACCATCATCACCACGATGGTGACGACCAGGGCCGCCACGACGGCGTCGGCCGACCCGGCCAGCCACCGCCCCGCCACCGCCAGGCCCCCCTCCCGGCCCACCGAGGAGCGGGCCATCTCAGCTCACCTCCCCCGTTCCCGGACGAACCGGCCCGCCGGCAGGCCTGCCCGGCCCAGAGCCCGGGCCGGAAGCCCTCCCTGCCGGCGCCGGCGCCGGGCCCCCGCCGGCGGCCGCCGCCGTCCCCCGCAGCCGCCAGACGAAGGCCAGCACCTCCGCCACCGCCACATAGAAGGCCGCCGGGATCTCCCGGCCCACCTCCACCGCCCGGTACAGCGCCCGGGCCAGGGCCGGTTCCTCCATCACCGGCACGCCGTGGGCCTCGGCCAGTTGCCGGATCCGCAGGGCCAGGCTGTCCAGCCCCTTGGCGACCACCACCGGGGCGGCCATGCGGGCCGGGTCGTAGCGCAGGGCGACGGCCACGTGGGTCGGGTTCGTCACCACCACGTCGGCCCGCGGCACCTCCTGCAGCATCCGCCGGCGGGCCAGCTGCCGCTGGCGCTGGCGCACCCGCTGGCGCAGCACGGGGTCGCCCTCGGCCTCCTTCTGGTCCTGCTTCCACTCCTGGACCGTCATCCGCAGGGATTGCTGGTGCTCCCACCACTGGTAGGCGTAGTCCGCCAGGGCGACCAGCAGGTAGGCCAGGGCGCCGCGCCACAGGAGGCCCTGGACGGCCTGCCCCGCCAGGGCCAGCACCGCCGGAACCGGTGCCCCGATGGCCCCCAGCAGGTCCGCCGCCGCCCGGACCAGGCCCGGCCCCAGGGCCGCCGCCAGGATGGCCAGCTTCACCGGGGCTTTCAAGAGCTCCACCAGGGCCCGCCGGGAGACCAGGCGCCCCAGGCCGGCCAGGGTGTTGACCCGCTCCCAGCGGGGGGCCACCAGGCCCGGCTGGAACAGCCCTCCCGACTGGACGAACCCGGCGGCCGCGGCCACCACCCAGCCGGCCAGGGCCAGGGGCACGGCGGCCGCCAGGGTGCCCCCCAGGGCCCACCGCCCCAGCGCCACCGCCTGGGCAACCGTCCAGTCCCCCGGCACGCCCAGGGGCGGCGCTGTCCACAGGTGGCGCGTCAGGTTGGCCACCGCCCGGGCGGCCGCCGGGACCAGGGTCCCGGCCAGGGCCGCCCCGGCCACCAGCACCAGGGCGGCCGTCAGGTCGGCGCTGCGGGCCACCTGGCCGCGCCGCCGGGCTTCCCGCAAACGCCGCGGGGAGGGCGGCAGGACCCGCTCCCCGGCGAAGAGCTGCAGGTTCATCCGCCGGGCCGGGCGCCGGTGCCGGGCGACCGCCGCGGGACGGGTCATCGGCCCATCGCCTCCACCAGGCGGGCCAGGGTGTCCCCCAGGGGCTCGACGAGGCCGCTCAGGGCGGCGGCCAGGGCGGGCAGGGCCACCAGCAGGGCGACCAGGGCCACGGCCACCTGCACCGGCAGGCCGGTGATGAACACGTTGAGCTGGGGCACCGCCCGGGAGATCATCCCCAGGGCGACCATGACCGCCGTCAAAACCGCCAGGATCGGCAGGCTCAGGAGCAGCGCCGTGCGGAACATCCAGCCGGCCAGGTCCAGGATCACGGGGACCCCGGCGGCCAGCCCCACGCCCCCGGGCGGGATGTGGCGATAGCTCTCGGCCAGCGCCCGCAGGATCAGGTGGTGGCCGTCGGCCGCCAAGAGGAGCACCCACATCAGCAGGTAGAGGAAGTGGCCCAGCACCGGCATGGACTGGCTGGACACCGGGTCGAAGACCCCGCTCAGGCCGAAGCCGGTGGACAGGTCCAGCAGCTGGCCGGCCATCTGGACGGCGGCGAAAATCAGGGCGGTCACCAGTCCCAGGGCCAGGCCCGCCGCCACCTCCCCCAGCAGGGTGCCGGCATATCCCAGCACGGTGGGGGGCGGCTGGACCGGCGGCATCACGGGGAAGACCACCAGGGCCAGGAGCACCGCCAGCAGGGCCCGGGCCGGCGCCGGCACCAGGCCGCCGCCGAAGGCCGGGGAGGCGACGACCAGCCCCGCCGTCCGGCCCAGGCAAAGGAGGAACCGGTTGAGCTCCGCCGTCGCGATGGCTGCCAGGTCCATCTCCACCCACCCCCTGTCCCGTGGTCACCGGGCCGGACCGCTCCCCCGCCCGGCCCCGGCCGGGGACGGGAAGCCGCCCTCCCGGCCACCGGCTTGACGCGGCCTCAGCCCAGCACGCCGGGGATCGACTGGTAGAGCTGCACCGTGTACCGCACCAGGGTGGCCAGCATCCACGGCCCGAAGAGCAGCAGCGCCGCGGCCGCCGCCAGGATCTTGGGCACGAAGACCAGGGTCTGCTCGGTCACCTGGGTCGCCGCCTGCAGGACGCTGACGGCGACCCCGACCGCCACCGTCAGGACCAGGACCGGCGCAGCCACCAGCAGCCCGGTCCACAAAGCCTCCCGTCCCACCGTCAGCACCAGGGCGTCGGTCACGCCCCATCCCCCCTGCCTAGCCCGTCGCCCCGAAGGAGGCGAGCAGCGATCGCACCACCAGGTTCCACCCGTCGACCAGGACGAAGAGCAGGATCTTGAACGGCAAGGACACCAGCATGGGCGGAACCATCAGCATGCCCATGGACATCAGCGTGCTGGCCACCACCATGTCGATGACCAGGAACGGCACGTAGAGGATGAAACCGATCTGGAAGGCCGTCTTCAGCTCGCTGATGGCGAAGGCCGGGATCAGCACATAGGTCGGCACCTGGTCCCGGGAGGCGACAGGCCCCCGCCCCGAGAGCTCCAGGAACAGGGCCAGGTCCCGCTCGCGGGTGTAGCGGAACATGAACTCCCGCACGGGCTGCTGGGCCCGGTCCAGGGCCTCCACCTGGTCGATCCGGCCGTCCCGGTAGGGGATCCAGGCGTCCTGGTAGACCTGCTGCCACACCGGCGCCATGACGAACACGGTGAGGAAGAGGGCCAGGCCCACCAGGACCTGGTTGGGCGGCGCCTGCTGGGTCCCCAGGGCCCCCCGCAGGAAGGAGAGGGCGACGACGATGCGGGTGAAGCCCGTCATCATCACCAGGATCGCCGGGGCCAGGGACAGGACGGTCAGCAGCAGCAGGATCTGCAGGGCCGCCCCCAGGCCTTCGGGGCCGGTGGCGGGCT
>DATCLH010000066.1:0-1575 GCA_036564035.1 Thermaerobacter sp. | reverse complement strand
CGGCGTGGCGTCGGGGAAGAAGGGGCCACCCAGGAACTGGCGGGTTGCCACCGCGAGGCCGCGGCCGGCCCCCGGCACCGCGCCCCAGCCGCCGGCCCGGTCCGCCACGGTGAAGGGCAGCAGCCGGTTGGCCACGCTGGTCACCGCCACCCAGTCGGCGGCCGGTTCGTCCAGGGAGGGGACGGCGCCGGCCAGCAGGGCGGCCACCAGGATGACCGCGACGGCCTGGGTTGCCACGGGCAAGACGAGCCGGCCGGGCACCCGCTGGCCCGGTTCGGCCGCCGCCGCCCGGGCCAGGGCCACGAAGGTGAAGGCCAGGCTCAGGTAGGTCAGGAGCGGCCCCTCCGGTCGCGGCAGGTCGCCGTAGAACCAGGCCAGCAGGGCCAGGAGACCGCCGCCCACGGCAGGAACCAGGGCCAGGGCGGGGCGCCGGGCAGCGAAAAACACCAGGATCAGGTGGGCGGCCGCCGGTAGGGCCGTGCCGGCCACCAGCAGGTCCGGGGGCAGCGCCTCGTAGGTCCCGAGCCACAGCTCGTGGAGGACCGGTGCCCACCGGGCGGCCAGGCTGGCGCCCAGGGCCGGAAGGGCGGCGTCGATCCAGGCGGCCAGATGGTCGGGCCGGCGCAAGGCGAGCCAGCCCACCCAGGCGGCGCCGGCGCCGGCCAGGGCCAGAAGCAGCCAGGGGAAGGTCACGGGAAGCCCCAGGAGCAGGGCCAGGTGCAGGACGATCCGGCCCGGTTCGGGATCGCCCGCGGGCCAACCCAGGAAGGGCGCCAGGCACCGGATCAGGGCCATGGTGCTGGCCACGCCTGCTGCGACCAGCAAAGGATACCAGGCGCTGAGCACCGGCACCGGTCCCGGGCGGCCCGCCCCGCCGCCCGCTCGCCGCCCCTGAACGCGCACCGCCCGCCCGGGGAGCCGCGGCCCAAGGTTCACCGCCACCACCTCCGGGGACCGCGGGGTGATCCGGCGGCACCGGCCGCGGCGCCCCGCAGGCCGGGGGTGCGGGGGAGGGCGGGGCGGGGAGCGGAGACGGCGGGTCGCCCCGGGCCCGTCGCCTCCCGGCCGGAGCGGGCGCCGCCGATCCGGCCTGCGGGGGAACCGGCGGCTGCCGCCGGCGGCCAGGCCACGGGGTGGACGGTGATGCCCTCCGTCAACAGCCAGCGCAACAGGGCTGGGTCGACGCCGGGCAGCACCGGACCGGGCTGCCCGCCGGCGAAAGGCCCCGCTCCCCCGTTGAAGCCGGCCGGGCCGGGTGAACCCTCCGCCCGGGCGGGGGAGGTGGCCACGGCCGCCTCGGGTGGCAGGTCGGGGTGGACGAGCCACACGCCCACGGCGTGACCCTGGCTGCGCAGCTGGACCAGGACCCGTCCCAGCCGGCGATCAAGCTGGGGCGTGACCACCAGCACCGCCGAGCGGGGGGTGAGCCAGCTGCGCTGGGCGGTGAGGAAGTCGGCCAGGGGCATGGTGCCGGGCTGGTTCACATCGACCAGCCACTCCAGCAGGCGCCGCCCGTGCTGGGGACCGCGGCCCGGCGGCAACCGGTGGGGCCGGTCGGTGTGGGCCGCGGCCGCC
>DATCLH010000065.1:0-5067 GCA_036564035.1 Thermaerobacter sp. | reverse complement strand
CCCCCGCCGCCACCACCAGCCACCCCAGCGGGGGGATCATCGTCAAGGTCGCCAAGGCCAGCGGCAAGATCAGCGGCGAGGGGATCCCCGCCGGCTGGACCCGCCCCGCCAGCCAGAGGAACGCGGCCGCCGCGGTCCAGGCGGGCAATCCAGAAAGCACGGACCCGCCTGCCTGGCCCCCTTCCGGGCCCCTGGCGGCCCGGCGCCGCCCAGAGAGCGCCCCGGCAGGGAGCCGGCGCGGCCCCCGCGAGCCGGAACCGGCGCCCAGGCGCGCCCCATCGAGGCCGGTCGCCCCTGCCGTCGCATCCGCAGGTACCTCCGCCGCCCGCTCCGCCGGCCGGGGCCGGGCCGGGGAGGACGCGGGAACCGGCCCGATCCGCCGGTTCTTCCCCATGACCTGTCACCTCGCTCCGGCCGGCGGCGCCGCCCCTCCCACCCGGGGCCACCGGCCGGCCGTCCCATCGCCCGTGTCCGGACTCGTCCCCTGCCCGGGGGACAAGCCGTGGCCCGATTGTAGCGGGCACCGGCGCCAGAGGTTTGTCGCATCGGGGGGGCCTGTCCCCCAAAAATTGCGACAGGCCCGGTCCCGCTGCCGACAGGACGGGGACCGATGCGACAGGGCCACGGGACCGGGGGAAGCCCCTACCGGCGGCACGCCGCGCCGCCGGGCACCGGCCGCCGCATCGGCGCCCCCTCGGGCCAACACCGAGCGCCGGGACAGCCGGCGGGGCGCCGGCCCGGACCGTGACGGCGCGGGCTAAGGGCGCGTGGGGGATGGCAGGGAGGGGCGCGGGCGAGCTCGCGGGACGGCGAGATGCGATGTCCGGTGACGACGGCTGGGGTGGCGGCGGCCGGACGATGGCGCCGGCTGGGTGAGGCGCACCTGTGAGAATTTGGAGAGGGATGGCGAGGGGACGACACCCTTCGCGGAAAGGGGACCGGTCGTGGCGGATGGGCCCGATGGCCGGCGGGTCACCGGCCCGGCCCGGGCTCAGTATCGAAGGGAGCCGGTTCCGTGCCGGCGAAACCGGTACCGGCGTCCGGGGCCAGTGCCGGCTCCTCCCCCTGGAGATCCGCCTCGGCCGCCGGTTCCTCGCCGCCCCCTGGGCCGTCGGGGACCACCCGGCGGGCCGAGACCAGGAAGCCGGTGTGGGCCACCATCCGGTGTTCGGGCCGGACGCTGGCCGCCGTCACGTGCCACGGCCGCAGCAGGAGCTCGATGGTCTCCACCAGGTCCCAGGCCGGGTGGGCCTGCAGGGCGGTGACCAGCTGCTGGACCTGGTTCGTGGTGGGCAGCCAGCACAGGAGGACCCCGCCGGGTCGCAGCGCCTGGGCCGCCGCCTCGAGGCAGCGAAAGGGCTCCGGCAGGTCGAGGACGATGGCGTCCAGATCCCGCTCGTCGATGCCTTCGTACACATCGCGCAGCTCGACCCGCCACGCCGGCGGTACCTGCCCGAGGAAGCGCTCCACGTTCTCCCGGGCAAGCCGGGCGAACTCCGGGCGCCGCTCGTAGGAGACCACCTCGCCGCCGGGGCCCACCGCCTGCAGCAGGGCCAGGGTGGTGGCACCCGATCCCACGCCGGCTTCCAGCACCCGGTCCCCCGGTCGCAGGTTGGCGCGGATCACGATCTGGCCCAGGTCCTTGGGGTAGATCACCTGGGTCCGCCGGGGCATGGCCAGGATGTACTCCTCCAGGGTGGGGCGCAACACCCGCAGCCGCCCGCCGGTGCTGGTGACCACCGTGCTCCCTTCGGGCAGCCCGGCGACGGCCTCGTGGCGCACGATGCCGCCGGCCGGCGCCTGGAAGACCCGGCCCGGCCGCAAGCGCTGCAAGCGGCGACGCTGCTTGTTGTCGACGAAGACCACCAGGTCCCCCATGGCCAGGGGACCCCGCGTTCGGTGCTGGCCGGTCACGCTGCTCCTTTCACCCCGTTTCAGTGTGTCTCATCCCCCGGCGCCGTTCCCGGTTCCCGTCCCCCCACCGGCGTCCGCCGCCGGCCCCCGGCCGTCCATCACCGCGATCATCGGCTCCAGGCGCCGGTAGAGCTCCGCCGTGGCCCGGGCATCGGCCAGGCAGTAGCGGGCGATGTCGTCGATGCGACCCTGGCGGTAGGCTTCTCCCACCTCCGCCCCGTCCATCTCCTGCTTGGGCGAGGCGATGCCAAACTGGTGGCACCAGAAGAGGAAGGAGTTGCGCTGCCGGGCGCCGTGGAAGGATAAGACCTCCGCCAGGTCGCAGTGGTCCTGGAAGCTGTACCGGTAGGGGACCAGGTTGCGGCTGGGGGCGACGCCGAGGATGGCCGAACGGACCATGAGGAAGGGGCCGTCGAAGGATCGCCCGTTGAAGGTGATCAGGGTGCCCGCATGCTGGCTTACGTAACGCCAGAATTCAGCCAGGATGTCCCGCTCGCTCCCCCGAAAGATCAAGGCATCGGCACCGCCCTCCGGGAAGGGCGTCCAGCGCCGGTCGCCGCCGGTAGGATCTTCCACCAGCACGCCGCCGCGGTCCTCATAGGGGCGCCAAAGGGCGATGGCGACGATGCGGCCGGTCCCCGGATGGAGGCCCAGCTGGTCCTTGACCCGCGACCGCTCCTCCTCGTCCCGGGCCCGCCGCATCAGGTAGTCCTGCACCTCGGGGTGCAACTCGTCCCATTCCAGGCCAACGGTTTCGATGTCCACCGCCAGGGGCGTCCGCTGAGCCATCCCGCCTCTCGCCTCCCGCGCCTGCAACGACTCCACCGACTCCACCGCCGGGTTGACCGCCCGGCAGGCACCTGGGGACGATTCGCGGGCCGTCGGGGCGTTCCTTCCGCCCGCCCGGCCCGCACCATCCCCTTCACCGCCTCTGTTCATGCCCGTGGCGACCCAGGCCGCCTCCGCGCCTTGGCGCCGAGACCGCCGGGACGCCAACGCCTTCGGCGGCCGGCGGCGCGTGGTGCCAGGGGGTAGGGCGGCGTCCGCCTCAGCGGCGGCGTCCCCCCATGCGGCCCGCCAGCGACTCCAGCCGCTTGGGGTCCGCGATCCCTTCCTCCTGAACCTTCCGGGCGAAGGCCTGGGCGCCCTCCAGGCCGTCGGGGGGAAAGGCGAAGATGTGGACGACCGACCCGGTGTCGACGATGACCAGGTGTTCCGTCACCTCGTCGTCGCGGCCCGGCGATGCCGCCCCGGCCCGGTTGCCGGCGGAGGCCGTCCCCGCCGGCCGGTTCCGGCTCCCCCGCGGCCGGGTGACGACCGCCCGCACCGCCACCCATGCCCGGTCCCGGTTGGGCTGGGAATACGTCTCCACCCGGAACCACTGGTTCGACAGCGGGATGATGCGGATCTCCACGCCCAACCGGCGGGCCTCGGCCGCGATCACTTCGGCCAGGCGGCGTCCCGGCACGTCCACCCAGCCGAATTCCGCCAGGTCCCTCAGCGCCGCAGAGATTCCCTCGCCAACCACCCTGACTCTCCCGCCTTTGCCCTCCCGGGCGCTTCCTGGTTTACGCCAGTGGCGATTTCTATTCGCCTTTAGTGAATTCTACCATGGGGATCAGATGCCGGAAACACGCTCGTAGCGAAAAGCCGCCCCGCATCCCTCCGCCGGCGGCGCCATGCCCGGCATCGCCAGGCGGCCGGCGACGGCACGCGATTCCAGCCCGGCCCCGCCTGCCCGGCGGCGCAGGCGATCTCATTTTGCCAGTGATTCTACATACTGGAGGCCATGTCCCTTTTAGGGTTCGCCCCACCCCGCCCGCAGCCTGCCTGCGCCCGCATGCCGCAAGATCGCCTGTGGCGAACGGGTGCAACTTTATCGCCGCTGGCGGCGGTGCTAATGTTCATGACGCCATGCAATCCGATCCCGTTGCCGTCGGCCAACGCATCCGGCTTGCCCGGCAAGCGGCGGGCCTGTCCGTCAAGGAACTGGCACGCCGGGCCCACATCTCCCCGTCCCACCTGAGTGACATCGAGCGGGGGGTCAAACACCCGTCGCTGGCGGTGGCGGTCACCCTGGCCGAGGCCTTGGGCCGGAGCCTGGACTGGCTCGTCACAGGCCGGGATCCCGTGCCGGGTCCACTGGATGTGCGCAGCCTGCTGCGGGACCCGACCCGCCCCCTGCGGTATCAGGGCCTGCCCCTGGGCGATGCCGCCCGGGAGCACCTGGTGGATTTGCTGGATGCCGCCCTGGGCCTGGCCCGCCTGGCCGGCAGCCTGGTCGTGCAGGCCTTGGGCGAGGCGCCCGTCTCCCTCCGGCTGTCCTCCCACCGTCCGGAATTGCCGGGCGCCCCCGCGCCGGCACGGGACCTTGGCGGCGGAGGCCAGCGGGGTACGCCCTTTGGCTCCCCGGAGCAAGGGGTCGCCGAGGAATGGCTGCGGCAGGTGGTGGCCGAAACCCTCCACCGCACCTGGCCGCAGGGTCCCCGCGGTTACGCCGGCCCGGCCGTGCCGCCGGGTTCCCCCGACCGGTCTCCCGCGGCAGCACCGGCCTCGCCGCCGCCCCCCTCCCGGGGCTCCCGGTCTGCCTCCCGCGGCACCGCCAGGGGCGGGCCGGCGGGCACCAGGCACGACGGGTCGTCGTAACGGGGCGAATTGACCCGGGGCGAGACGGGATGGGCCTCCATCAGCTCCGCCGGGTACGGCTCCCACGCCGGTTCCAGGTCCTCCGGGGGGACCTCCGGGTCCAGCCAGGCCTCCTCCCACTCGGGGCGCAAGATCACCGGCATCCGGTCGTGGACCTGGGCCACCAGGTCGTTGGGCCGGGTCGTCAGGATGCAACAGGTCCACCGGGGCCCGCCCGGCCCGTCCCACCGCTCGTACAGGCCCGCAAAGGCAAAGGGCTCCCCTGCTCGGAGCCGGAACAGCACCGGCAGCCGGGCCTTCTCCCGGCGCCACCACTCATAGAACCCGTCCGCCGGGATCAGGCAGCGCCGCCGGCGGATGGCCTGGCGGAACATGGGGCGCTGCCAGGCCGTCTCGGCGCGGGCGTTGATGGGACCCGGCCGGGGGTCCTTGGCCCACGCGGGGACGAAGCCCCACTGAAGCCGGGCCGGTCGCCGCTCGCCGCCGGCCGCCACCACGGCCAGGACC
>DATCLH010000064.1:0-1658 GCA_036564035.1 Thermaerobacter sp. | reverse complement strand
CCGGCCACGCCGGTCCGCTGCACCGCGGCCACGCTGTCCCCGCCGCCGACCACCGTCACCGCGTCGAGCCCGGCCAGAAACTCGGCCAGGGCGAAGGTGCCCCGGTGGAAGGGCTCCACCTCGAACACCCCCAGGGGTCCGTTCCAGAAGACCGTGCCCGCCCCCGCCAGCCGCTCCCGCCAGGCGGCCAGGGTGGCCGGCCCCACGTCGACGGCCATGGCCTCCGGCGGGATGCGGTCGACGGGCACCACCTGGGACGGCGCCCCGGCCTCCAGCCGGTCCGTCACCACCACGTCGGCGGGCAGCAGGAGCCGGTCGCCGGCCGCCTCCAGCCACTGCCGGGCCGGTTCCACCTGATCGGGTTCGTAGAGGGAGCGGCCCACGGCGAAGCCCCGCGCCGCCAGCAAGGTGTTGGCCATGGCCCCGCCGATGGCGAGGCCGTCGCAGACCTCCAAAAGCCTCCGGATCACGCCGATCTTGTCGGACACCTTGGCACCGCCCAGCACCGCCCAGAAGGGCCGCCGCGGGTTCTCCAGGAGCCCGCCCAGCACCTCCAGCTCCCGTTCCAGGAGGAACCCGGCGGCGGCGGGCAGGCGCTGGGCCACCCCCACCACCGAGGCGTGGGCCCGGTGGGCCGCCCCGAAGGCATCGTTGACGTAGCAGTCGGCCAGCCGGGCCAGGGCGGCGGCGAAATCCGGGTCGTTGGCCGTCTCGCCCGGATGGAAGCGCAGGTTCTCCAGGAGCGCCACCTGCCCGGGTTCGAGCCCCGCCAGCTGCCGCTCCACGGCGGGGCCCACCACCTCGGGCACCGCCAGCACGGGCCGGCCCAGCAGCTCCTCCAGGCGGCGGGCCACCGGGGCCAGCCGCAGGGACTCCACCACCTGCCCCTTGGGGCGGCCCAAGTGAGAGCACAGGATCACCGCCGCCCCCTGGTCCAGCAGGTAACGGATGGTGGGCAGGGCCGCCCGGATCCGGGTGTCATCGGTGATGCGCCCGTTCTCTAGGGGCACGTTGAAGTCGGCGCGGACCAGCACCCGCCGTCCGCGCACCTCCAGGTCCCGCACCGACCGCTTGCGCACGGTCGGGCCTCCTTTCCACTGCCGAATCCCACGGGTCACCCAGGCCGCCGGCAGGACGGGCCGGCGCGGGGGCGCCCCCGCCGCCCCTCAGAGGCCCTTGGCGCCGATGAAGGCCACCAGGTCCACCAGCCGGGCGGCGTAGCCCCACTCGTTGTCGTACCAGGCCACGACCTTCACCATGTTGCCCTCCATCACCATGGTGGAGAGGGCGTCGACCACCGACGAGTAGGTGGAACCGCGGTAGTCGCTGGAGACCAGGGGTTCCTCGCTGTAGCCCAGGATGCCCTTGAGCTCGCCGGCCGCCGCCTCGGCGAAGGCCCGGTTGACCTCTTCCACCGTGACCGGCTGCTTGAGCTCTGCCACCAGGTCGACGATGGAGACGGTGGACACGGGCACCCGCAAGGCGAAGCCGTTGAGCCGCCCCTGCAGGTGGGGCAAGACCAGGCCCACCGCCTTGGCGGCGCCGGTGGTGGTGGGGATGATGTTCATGGCGCCGGCCCGCGCCCGCCGCAGGTCCTTGTGGGGCAGGTCCAGGATGCGCTGGTCGTTGGTGTAGGCGTGGACGGTGGTCATCAGGCC
>DATCLH010000063.1:0-8347 GCA_036564035.1 Thermaerobacter sp. | reverse complement strand
GCGCCAGGTCTTCGCCGAAGCGTCCGAGGCCGCCGGCTTCGACATCGCCCGCCTGTGCTTCGAAGGGCCCGAGGAGCAGCTGCAGCTCACCGAGTACCAGCAGCCGGCCCTTTTGGCCGTCGGGGTGGCGTGCTGGCGGGTGCTGGAGGACCGCGGCCTGGAGCCCGCCATGGCGGCCGGGCTGTCGCTGGGCGAGTACGGCGCCCTGGTGGTGGCCGGCGTCCTGGAGCTGGCCGATGCCGCCCGCGTGGTGCGGCTGCGGGGAAGGTTCATGCAGGAGGCGGTGCCGCCCGGTGAGGGTGCGATGGCGGCCTTGCTGGGGCTGGACGCGGAGGCGGTGGAGGAGCTCTGCCGCCGGCTGATGGAGGCCGGTGCCGGCGTGGTGGAACCGGCCAACTACAACTGCCCGGGCCAGATCGTTGTGGCGGGCCAGCGGGCGGCGGTGGAGGCCGCCGTCCAGCAGGCGCGGGAGGCCGGCGCCCGCAAGGCGGTCCTGCTGCCCGTCAGCGCCCCCTTCCACTGCCGGCTGATGGAACCGGCTGCCCGCCGGCTGGCCGAGGTGCTGGCGCAGGTCCCCTTCCGGCCGGCGCGGATCCCCGTGGTGGCCAACGTGACGGCGGAACCCGTGACGGACCCGGAGCGGATCCGGCAGCTCCTGGTCCAGCAGGTGGACCACCCGGTGCGCTGGGAGCATTCGGTCCGGCGGATGCAGCAGGAGGGCATCACGCGGCTGGTGGAGATGGGGCCGGGCAAGACCCTGACGGGGTTCGCCCGCCGCATCGACAAGGGCCTGGAGGCCGTCCCCGCTGGCACGGCGGAGGAGATCCTGGCGCTGGTTGCCCGTCCTGAAGGGGGTCTGCTAGCATGAACCTTGATCGCCGGGTGGCCCTGGTCACCGGCGGCTCCCGCGGCATCGGACGGGCCATCGCCGAGGCCCTGGCGGCGGCGGGGGCTCGGGTGGCCATCAACTACCGAGCCTCGGCGGAGGCCGCCGAGGCGGTGGTGGCCGGGATCCGGGCCCGGGGCGGCGAAGCCGTCGCCTTCCAGGCCGACGTGGCCGACGGCGACCAGGCGACGCGCCTGGTCGAACAAGCGGCCGAGGCCTTCGGCGGCCGCCTGGACATCCTGGTCAACAACGCCGGCATCACCCGGGACGGCCTGATCCTGCGGATGAAGCCGGAACAGTGGGACGAGGTGCTGAACACCAACCTGCGCAGCCTGTTCTTCACCTGCAAGGCGGCGGCGCGGGTGATGTTGCGGCAGCGCTCGGGGCGGATCATCAACATCACGTCGGTGGTGGGCCTGACCGGCAACGCCGGCCAGGCCAATTACGTGGCGGCCAAGGCGGGGGTCGTGGGCCTGACCAAGGCCCTGGCGCGCGAGCTGGGGTCCCGCGGCATCACCGTCAACGCCATCGCCCCGGGCCTGATCGCCACCGACATGACGGGCGAGCTGGCGGCGGAGTACCGCGACGCCCTCGCCCAGCGCATCGCCCTGGGGCGGCTGGGCACGCCGGAAGACGTGGCTCACGCCGCCGTTTTTCTGGCTTCCGACGGGGCGGCCTACATCACCGGCCAGGTGCTGGTGGTGGACGGCGGGCTGTCCCTGGGCTGACCCGGCGGACTCCGGGCACCCCCGGCGGGACCGGCGTCCCGCCGCCGGGACCGGTGGATCCGGCCGCGGCGCCATCCGGCACCGCGGAGGGGGAAAGGAGGTGGCAACATGGCAGACGAGGCCCTTTTCCAGCGGGTCAAGGCCATCATCGTCGAGCAGCTGGGGGTCGATGAGGCCAGCGTCACCCCGGAGGCCCGGTTCATCGAGGACCTGGGGGCCGACTCGCTGGACATCGTGGAGCTGATCATGGCCCTCGAAGAGGAGTTCGACCTGGAGATCCCCGACGAGGATGCGGAGAAGATCGCCACCGTGGGGGATGCGATCCAGTACATCGAGTCCCACAAGTGATCCCGCCGGGTGGCATCCCCGCGGCGGCCGCGGCGCCCCGCCTCCGGGCGGGGCGCCCGCCGGCCGGAAAGGAGTGGAGGAGCCTGTATGCGGCACCGCGTGGTGATCACCGGTGTCGGGGCCGTCACGCCCCTGGGCATCGGCGTGGAGGCCCTCTGGGAAGGGGTGCTGGCCGGCCGCTCGGGCATCCGGCGCATCAGCCGGTTCGACCCGTCGCCGTTCCCGTGCCAGATCGCGGGTGAGGTGCCCGACTTCGACCCCACCGCCTTCATCGACCGCAAGGAAGCGCGGCGGATGGACCGCTTCACCCAGTTCGCCATGGCCAGCGTGGCCATGGCCCTGGCCGACGCTGGGATCGATCCGGCGGCCATGGACGGGCGCCGGCTGGGCGTGCTGATGGGCACCGGCATCGGCGGCATCGAGACCTTCGTCGAGCAGGCCGCTGTCATGGCCGAGCGGGGCCCCGATCGGGTGAGCCCCTTCTTCATCCCGATGATGATCGCCAACATGGCGGCCGGCCAGGTGGCCATCCGCTACGGGGCCCGGGGGCCCAACAGCACGGTGGTGACGGCCTGCGCGGCCTCGGCCCATGCGGTGGGCGAGGCGTTCCGCATCCTCCAGCGGGGCGAGGCCGACGTCATGATCACCGGGGGGGCGGAGGCGGCCATCGTGCCCCTGGGGCTGGCGGGCTTCTGCGCGATGAAGGCCCTCTCGACCCGTAACGACGCCCCCCAGGCGGCCTCGCGGCCCTTCGACCGGGGCCGGGACGGCTTCGTCATGGCGGAGGGGGCCGGGGCGCTGATCCTGGAGACGCTGGAGCATGCTCGCCGGCGGGGGGCCCGGATCTATGCCGAGATCATCGGCTACGGGACGACGGCCGACGCCCACCACATCACCCAGCCGGCGCCGGGCGGCGAGGGCGGGGCCCGGGCCATGGAGGCGGCCATGGCCGACGCCGGCCTCGACCCGGCCGACGTGGACTACATCAACGCCCACGGCACCTCCACGCCCCAGGGGGACGTGGCGGAGACCCAGGCGATCAAGCGGGTCTTCGGCGACCACGCCTACCGCCTGGCGGTCAGCTCGACCAAGTCGATGACCGGCCACCTGCTGGGCGCCGCGGGCGCCGTGGAGTCCATCCTGACCGTCCTGGCCCTGCGGGACGGCGTGCTGCCGCCCACCATCAACCTGGAGGACCCCGACCCGGAGTGCGACCTGGACTACGTGCCCAACCAGGCGCGGCCGCGGGCCATCCGGGTGGCCCTGTCCAACTCCTTCGGCTTCGGCGGGCAGAACGCGTGCCTGGCCTTCCGGCGGTTCGAGGCGGGGGCGGAGGACCGTGGCGGCTGACCGGGCAAGCCGGCCCGCGGGCGGGGTGAACGGCGCCCTGCCCGAGAACGGCGCCGTGGAGGCCGCCGGCCGGGGGGCGCCGGGCGCAGGGGACGATCCGGCAGCGGCGGAGACCGGGCTTGGGCCGGCCTCGCCGGTGGCCGACGGGGGGACGAACCCGCCCGGGGAGGCGCCGGGACCAGCGGCGCCGGCCCCGAGCCGGTTCCCGCGGGCCGGGGAGCCGGGCTGGCTCGAACCCGTGGCCGCCCTGGCGGGGGTGGAACCCGCCCAGCCCGAGCTCTTCCTGGAGGCCCTGACCCACGCCTCCTACCGCGCCGAGCACCCGGACACCGCCGGTTCGGACAACGAGCGGCTGGAGTTCTTAGGGGATGCGGTGCTGAACCTGTGCGTCACCGACCACATCTTCCGCACCTACCCCCAGCGGCCCGAGGGCGAGCTGAGCAAGCTGCGGGCGGCCGTGGTGCGGGCCGAGACCCTGGCGGCCACCGCCCAGCGCCTGGGGCTGGGGGAGCTCCTGCGCCTGGGGCGGGGCGAGGAGGCCACCGGCGGCCGCCAGCGCCCGTCGGTCCTGGCCGACGCCTACGAGGCGATGGTGGCGGCGGTCTACCTCCAGGCGGGGCTGGAAGGGGCCCGCGCCTTCATCCTGCGCACCCTGGGCGACGACATCCGCCGGCTGGCCGAGAGCTCGGGCGCCTGCGACGACCCGAAGACCGCCCTGCAGGAGGCGTCCCGCCGCCTGGGCCTGGGCGAGCCCAGCTACCGGGTGGTCGATGCCGCCGGCCCCGAGCACGACCCCCGTTACACGGTGGAGGTGCGGGTCGGCGGCCGGCCGCTGGCCCAGGCGGTGGGACGCAGCAAGAAGGTGGCCGAGCGGGAGGCCGCGCGGCTGGCCCTGGCCCAGCTGGAGGAACCGGGCGGCGCGGGCCCGGCCCGCGGCCCCGCCGGCGCAGGTCCCGCCGGTGGCTCCGGCGGCGCAGGTTCGGCCGATGGCCCCGCTAGCGCGGGGGGCTCCGGTAGCGCCGGTGGCTCCGGTGGCGCCGGGGGTTCCGGCGGCCGGGCGAGCTGCGGCTGAGGCGCGGAACGGAAGGAACCGCATCCCATCCCGCCGAAACATCCCCCGAGACCTGCCTGCGGAGAGGGTCGCCAGCAAAGCCATTGGTTCCACCACAGCCGTTTCCATGGCTCGCTCTGGGGGAGGAGTCGCCGTGGTGCAGGTGCTGAGGGTCTCGGCCAATTCGCGGCCCAAGGCGGTCGCGGGGGCATTGGCCGCCGTGCTGCGGGAAGACGGCACCGCCGAGGTGCAGGCCATCGGCGCCGGGGCGGTCAACCAGGCGGTGAAGGCCATCGCCATCACCCGGGGTTACGTGGCCCCCAACGGCATCGACCTGGTGGTCATCCCGGCCTTCGCCGACATCGAGATCGACGGCCAGCAGCGCACGGCCATCAAGTTCATCGTCGAGCCCCGCTAGCCATCGCCCGGCGCCCCGGGCCGCCCGGGGCCGGGTTCGTCCGACCGACCTGCCCGTTGGACCCCGTGCCACGGCAGGTTTTTTTCTGTCGGGGAGGCCACCATGTACCTCAAACGGCTGGAACTGTACGGGTTCAAGTCTTTCGCCGACCGCACCCGGCTGGAGTTCGGGCCGGGGGTCACGGCCATCGTCGGCCCCAACGGCAGCGGCAAGAGCAACCTGGTCGACGCCGTCCGCTGGGTCCTGGGCGAGCAGAGCGCCCGCCAGCTGCGGGGCAACAAGATGGAGGACGTGATCTTCGCGGGCACCGCCACCCGCAAGGGCGTGGGCCTGGCCGAGGTCGTCCTGGTCCTGGACAACGAGGACGGTCGGCTGCCCATCGACTACAGCGAGGTGACGGTGGCGCGGCGGGTCGACCGGGCCGGCGGCAGCGACTACCTGCTCAACGGCCAGCGGGTGCGGCTGCGGGATGTGCAGGAACTGCTGTACGACACCGCCATCGGCCGGGAAGCCTATTCGGTGGTCGGGCAGGGCAAGATCGACGAGATCCTCAGTGCCCGGGACGAGGACCGCCGCGGCCTCTTGGAAGAGGCGGCGGGCATCACCCGCTTCAAGATGCGGAAGAAGGAGGCGCTGCGGCGGCTGGAGGACGCCGAGCACCGCCTGCTGCGGCTGGGCGACATCCTGCGGGAACTGGAGGATCGCCTGGACGGCCTGACGGACCAGGCGCGGCGGGCCCACCTCTATCGCCAGTGGCGGGACGAGCTGGCCGAGCTGGAGGCCCGCATGGTCACGGCCCAGGCCGTGCAGGCCCAGCGGCGCCTGGACGAACAGGCCCGGCGCCTGGAGGGGGTGCGCCAGCAGCTGGCGGCGGCCCGGGCCCGGCTGGTGACGGCCGAGGCGAGCCGCGACCGGTTGCGGGCGCAGGCCCGCGCCCAGGAGGAGCGGCTGGAGGCGGCCCGGGCGGCCCTGGCCGAGGCCGAGCGGGCCCTGGAGGGGGTCCGCACCCGCCTGGCCGTGCTGGAGGAACGGGCCACCCACCTGGAGGAGCGCCAGCGGCAGCTGGCCCGGCGGGCCACGGAGCTGGCCGGCCAGCGGGCGGCCCAGGTGGCCGGGGCGGAGGAGGCGGCCCGCCGCCACCAGGCCCTGGTCGCCGAGCTGGAGGCGGCGCGCCGGGAGGAGGCCCAGGCCCGAACGGCCGTCGACGAGGCGGCGCGGGCCCTGGAAGCGGCCGAGGCGGCCCTGGCCGCCGCCCGGGAGGCCCACCTGGAGGCCCTGCAGGAGGCCAGCCGGCTGCGCAACGAGCAGCAGGCGCGGCAGCGGGAGCGGGCCCAGGCGGCCCAGCGGGCCCAGCGGCTCAGGGACCGGCTGGCGGGCCTGGAGGCCGAGGCGGCCCGCCTGGCGGAGGCCGAGCGGGCCGCCGGGGCGGAGCTGGAACGGCTGGCCGCCGCCGCTGCCGAGGCCGGGCGCCAGGAGGAGGACGCCCGCCGGGCGCTGGCGGCCGCCCAGGAGGAGGCCCGGGCGGCCGCCCGCGACGCCCAGCAGTTGCGCCAGCAGGCAGGGGAGGCTGGGTCCCGGCTGCGGGTCCTGGAGGAGATGGAGCGGGACCACGAGGGCTTCTTCGCCGGGGTGCGGGCGGTGCTGGCCGGCCGGGATGCGGGCGAGCCGGCCTTCCGTGACGTCGTCGGGGCGGTGGCCGAGCTGATCCGGGTGGAGCCCCACCTGGAGCGGGCGGTGGAGGTCGCCCTGGGACCGGGGCTGCAGAACCTGATCACCCGCACGGCGGCCGGCGCCGAGGCGGCCATCGAGGCCTTGAAGCGGGCCCGGGCCGGGCGGGCCACCTTCTTGCCCCTGGACACCATCCGGCCCGCGGCGCCGGCGGAGGCCGACCGGCACCTGGACCGCCAGCCCGGTGCGGTGGCCTGGGCCATCGACGCCGTCCAGTTCGACCCGTCCCTGCGGCCGGCCCTGGCCCACCTCCTGGGACGGATCCTGATCGCCGAAGACCTGCCCGCAGCGCGGCGCCTGGCGGCGGCCAGCGGCCAGCGCTACCGCATCGTCACCCTGGACGGCGATGTCATTCACCCCGGGGGCGCCATGACCGGCGGCCACGACAACCGCCGCCAGGAGTCGGCGGGGCTGCTGGCCCGGCGCCGCCAGGTGGAGGCCCTGCGGGCGCGCATCGAGCAGCTGGCGGCTGCCCTCGCCCAGGCGGAGGAACGCCGCCGGCGGGCGGAGGAAGCGGCGAGCCGGGCGGCGGCCGCCCTCGAAGAGGCCCGCCGGCGGCGGCAGCAGGAGGCCGTGGCCCGGGCCCGGCTGGAACAGCAGCGCCAGGCGGCGGCCCAGCAGCGCCGGCAGGTGGAGGCGACCGCCCTGGACCTGCAGGCCGAGCTGGACGAACTGGCCAGCGCCGCAGGCCCCGAGGAGGCGGCGGCCGGCCAGGTGGAGGCGGCCGAGGAACGGGCCCGGCAGGCGGCCGCGGCCGTGGCCGCCGCCGAGGCTGCGGTGCGGGAGGCCCGGGCCCGCCGGGACGAGGCGGCGGCCGCCCTGGCCCGGGCCACCGCCCGGGTGGAAGGGCTGGCCCGGGAGGGGCGCCTCCTGGCCGAACAGGCCCAGCGGGCGCGCCAGGAGACGGAGCGGCTGGACGCCGAGGCGGCCCGCTGGCAGGAGGAGGCGGGTCGGCTCGAGCGGGAGCGGGCCGAGCTGGGCGACCAGCGGGAGCAGCTGCAGGTGGCGGCTGCCGAGCACGAAGCCCGGGTGGACGCTTGCCGCCAGGACGTGGAGGCGGCGCGCCAGGAACGGGACCGGCTGGCGGCCCAGCTGGAGGCGGTGGAAGGGGAGGTCGTGGCCGCCCGGGCCGAGCTCGACCGCCTGGCCGAGGATTTGCGGCGGCTGGAGGTGGAGGCGGCCCGGCTGGAGACGGAGCGGGACCGCCTGGTGGCGCGGCTGGCCGAGGACTACGGCGTGCAGGAGGTGCCCGACGAGCCGCCACCCGGCTGGCAGGAGGGGGAACGGCGGGTCGCCGAGCTGCGCCGGCGCATGGCCGCCTTGGGCGAGGTCAACCTGGCGGCGGTGGAGGAGCACGAGCGGGTGTGCCAGCGCTACGCCTTCCTCGAGCAGCAGTACCGCGACCTCCAGCAGGCGCGGGAGGCCTTGCGCACCGTGCTGGCCGAGATGGACCGGGAGATGGAGCGGATCTTCCGGGTCACCTACGAGCGGCTGCGGGTGGAGTTCCGGCAGGTCTTCCGCGAGCTCTTCGGCGGCGGCCACGCCGACCTGGTGCTGGGCGAGGGCGACGCCCTGGAGGCCGGCGTCCAGGTGGTGGCCCAGCCCCCGGGCAAGCGGCTGCAACACCTGTCCTTGCTGTCCGGCGGCGAGCGGGCGCTGACGGCCATCGCCCTGCTCCTCGCCCTGATCCGGGTCAAGCCGACGCCCTTCTGCCTGCTGGACGAGATCGACGCGGCCCTGGACGACCGCAACGTGGACCGGTTCGCCCGCTACCTGCGCCGGTTCACCGGCACCCAGTTCATCGTCATCACCCACCAGAAGGGGACGATGGCCGCCGC
>DATCLH010000062.1:0-6256 GCA_036564035.1 Thermaerobacter sp. | reverse complement strand
CCCCACCTCCATCGCCTTCTCCCTCAAGCACCCGGAACCCCCAGCGGGCTCCCCGGCGCCCCTGCGTTCTTGGGCGCCTGCCCTCGGTCCCCCCTGGGCGGGACTTTCGTAGGATGGGATGACATCACCCGGGCTCCGGTCCGGAAGCCCGGGCAAGCCAGGGGAGAGGCCGATGTTGAGGATTCTGATCGCCACAGGCCGGCCGCTGGTGCGGGAGGGGTTGCAGCGCATCCTGGAGGGCGCCCCGGGGCTGGAGGTGGTCGGCCATGCCGCGGGCGCGGGGCCGCTGCTCGACCGGGTGCGGGAGCTGGGCCCGGACGTGGTGTTGCTGGACCTGGGCCTGGCCGGGGACGACGCCCGGGAGCTGGTGGGCCGGCTCGGCCGGATGCCCAGCTCGCCGGTGGTGGTCGGCATCACGGATCGCGCCGACCCCCAGGCCCTGCTGGGGCTGGTCCAGGCGGGCCTGGGCGGCTACCTGCTCGCCAACCGGGAGGCGGCGGGCCTGCCCGAGGCCATCCGCGCCTGCACGGCGGGCATCTTCGTGATCGACGCGGAGATCATGTCGGAGCTGGCCACCGATTCCCCCCTCTACCGCTACGTCCCGGCTCCCGAAGAGGTCGAGCGGGCGCGGCTGCTGAGCCAGCGGGAGCTGGAGGTGCTGAGTCGCATCGCCCGGGGCAAGTCGACCGCCCAGGTGGCGCGGGAGCTCTACATCAGTCCCAAGACGGTGCGCAACCACCTGAGCCACATCATGCAGAAGCTGGGGGTGCGGGACCGCACCCAGGCGGTGCTCTTTGCCCTGCGGGTGGGCCTGATCCGCCGTCACGACCTGCTGGGGTAGAACCGGCCCCGCGGCGCGGGTTCGCGGGGCCGGCCCCGCGGGGCCGGCCGGCGACGGCGGTCGCCGGTTCCTCCCTTAATTTTCTTTTTGAGGATGGACATGCCTCTTGACGGCCGGCCCGGCCCCCCTCTACAATGGCTTCACCATGGGGAACACACGTTCGGTATCTGGGCCGCTGCTGGCCTTCGCACGCCTTGAGGGCGCGTGGGTGACGGCGGCTGGGCTGGCGGATCGGCCGGCCGTGGTGGCCAGCGGCGCGGTGGTCGCCGACGTGTCGCCGGCGGCCCGGGCGGCCGGTCTGCGGCCGGGCATCCGGGTGCGCAGCGCCCGGCGGCTCGTCAGCGACCTGATGGTGGTGGAACGGGAGGCCATCGACCCCCTGGCGGCGCTGGAGCCCCTGTATGAGGTCCTGCTGGGCCTCTCACCCCAGGTCGAACCGGTCGTGGACCACCTGGCGGCCTATTGCGCGCTGTCCCCCGCGTCGGCAGGGGACGAGGTGATCGCCGCCCTGCAGGCCGGGAAACTGGAGCGCTGGGGGCACCGGTTGATCGTGGGCATCGGCCACGGCCGGCTGGTCGCGCGGATGGCCGCCCGGGTGGCGGCCCGGACGCGGGCCGGGGGAAGCGGTGCCGGTGCACGTGCTCCTCAGGTCGTTGCGGAGGTCCAGGGAGGGAACGCCGCGCGCTCCGGAGACCCGGGTTCCGGCGGGGGCGCAGGGGTTTCGGCTGCGCGGGCGCTGGAGGTGGTCAGCTGCCGCGTGCCTCCCGGCCAGGAAGCCCCCTTCCTGGCGCCCATGCCCGTCACCACCCTGCAGGAGGAGGTGCCGCCAGCGGCCCGCCGCCAGCTGCAGCGCCTGGGCCTGTACACCCTGGGGGATGTGGCGATGGCGCCGCGGCAGGTGGTGGCCCGGGCGGTGGGCGAGCAGGCCCCTCTCCTCCAGGCCTGGTGCCGGGGCGACGACCGCCGCCCCCTGGCCCCGGGGTATCCGCCACCGGGGGTCACCGCCACCCTGGAGGCGCCGCCGGAGCTGGGCGACGACCTCCGCGCCCCCTGGTGGCCGGCCCAGCTGCCCCGCCTGGCGCAGCAGGTGGCCGGCCGGCTGGTGGCGACCGGATGCGCCGGCCGCCTGGTGATCCTGGAAGGGGAGCGGTCCCGGGTGGGGCGCTACCTGCCCGTGGCGACCACCGCCCCGGACGGGCTGGCCCGCGCAGCCCTGGAGCTGTACCGCCGGCTCCTGGCGGACGAACCGGCTCCGGGCCGGCTGGCCCTGACGGTCACGGCGCTGGAACCCGTGGCCCGGCAGCTGGCCCTGGACGGCCTGGTCCCGGACGCCAGGCCCGCGGGGAATCCTGGCCCGGGGCCGGCCGGTCCTCCGCGCTGCCGGGAACCCGAGGCGCCGGCCCTTCTCGACGAGCTGGCCCGCCGCTACCCCGGCCGGGTCTTCTGGGGGCGGGAGCGGCCCGTTCCCCGGCGGGAACGCCAGCTGGCCTACTGGGATCCCTGGCGCGGGGCACCCCGCGGGCCGGCACCGTGAAGCCGCACGAAGGCATTCACCGCACCGCAGCCAGCGCCGCATGGCGGCCAGCACCGCATGGCGGCATGCATCGCACGGTGGCCAGCGCCGCACGGCAGCCGGTGCTGCACGGCGGCATTCACCCCACGGCAGCCAGCGCCCCACGGCGGCATGCCCGGCCCTTGCGCGGCAGGCCCGGGGTCGCCGGTGCCCTCCATCGGGCTTGGTCCGCCCGGGGAGGTCCTTCGGTGGGGCGACGCGGCCGGCGTCGGGTCGCCATCGCCGCCATCGCCATGGGGACCGCCCGGCCGCGGGGACGGAGGCGGAAGGTCATGGCCCTGGTCGGCAAGCCGGTCCCGGTGGAGACCGACGCCAGTGGCCGGCCCTGCCGGTTCTTCTGGCGCCGCTGGCACCGGGTGAAGGACGTCCTCGATGAGTGGCGGGAAGCGGGCGCCTGGTGGGACGGAGAGGGGGAGCGGCTGGTGGTGCGGCTCTTGACGGACGACGGCGCGGTGTTCGAGCTGGAGCGGCTGGCGGGAAGCGACCGCTGGGTCCTCTACAAGGTCTACGACTGAAGGTCGACGACGGACCGGCCTCGATCGCACCCCGGCGGCCCCCACGTCCCCGGGGATCCAGGCCACGCCCCCGGGGACAAGGGCGGCAGGAGGGAGGACGGGGGCATGTTCGTCCACCTGCATTGCCATTCGGCCTATTCCTTCCTGGACGGCGCCAGCCCCGTCCGGGCGCTGGTGGAACGGGCCGCCGCCCTGGGCATGCCGGCGCTGGCCCTGACGGACCACGACAACGTGGCCGGAGCCGTCGAGTTCGACCGGGCGGCCCGGGCGGCGGGGATCAAGCCGATCCAGGGCGCGGAGATCACCCTCCTTCTGGACGAACCGGCCGGTCCGGCCGGTTCGTCCCCGGCCACCGCCCACCTGGTCCTTCTGGCCACCGGCCCCCGGGGCTATGCCCGCCTCTGCCGGCTGCTCACCCGGGCCCACCTGGAGCGACCCCGGGGCGAGCCGGCCCTGCCCTGGGCGGCGCTCCTCGAAGAGGTGGCACCCGGCGGCGAACCCCTGGCCGGCCACGGGCTGATCGCCCTGTCCGGCTGCCGCCGGGGGCCGGTTCTTCAGCCCTTGCTGCGGGGCGACCGGGCGACGGCCCTGGAGCGGGCCCGCCGGCTGCGGGACGCCTTCGGCCGGGAGAACTTCTTCCTGGAACTGCAAGGGGGCTGGCTGCCCGGCAACCGGGCCCTCAACCGGGCCCTGGCCGACCTGGCGGAAGCCCTGGGGGTCGGGGTGGTGGCCACCAACGACGTCCACTACGCCACCCGGGACCGCTTTGCCGTCCACGACCTGCTGGCCTGCGTCCGGCTGGGCATCTCCGTGGACGATCCCCATCCCCAGCGCCACCTCAACGCCGACAACGACCTCAAGTCCCCCCGGGCCATGGCGCGCCTATTCGCCGGCCATCCCCAGGCCTTGAAAGCGACCCTGGCCATTGCCGAGCGGTGCGAGCCCGCCTTGCCCGCCGGCCCCGTGCCGCGCCCGGCCTTCCCGCTGCCGCCGGGGGTCCGGGCCGAGGCCTTCTTGCGGGAGCAGGTGGAGCGGGGCGCCCAGTGGCGCTACGGCCGCATCACCCCCCGCATCCGGCAGCGGCTGGAACACGAGCTCGCCATCATCGAGCGGCTCCAGCTGGCGGACTACTTCTTGCTGGTATGGGATGTGGCCCGCTATGCCCGCCAGCAGGGGATCCGCTGCGCCGGTCGCGGCTCGGCGGCGGATTCGGCGGTGGCCTACTGCCTGGGCATCACCGACGTGGACGCCATCGAGCGGGGCCTGCTCTTCGAGCGCTTCCTCAGCCTGGAGCGGGCCGAGCAGCCGGACATCGACATCGACTTCGACGCCCGCTACCGCGACCAGGTGGCCGACTACGTCGAGCGGCGCTACGGCCCGGAGCACGTGGCGACCGTCTGCACCTACCAGACCTACCACGCCCGGGGCGCCCTGCGCGACTTCGGCAAGGCCCTGGGCTTCCCGGAGGCCGTCATCGACCGCATCGCCAAGCGGGTGCCCTACTACCTCTCCCGCCACCTGGGCCGCGCCCTGGAGGAGGTCCCGGAGCTGCGGGACCTGGACCTGCCCCGGGAGCGGTTCCGGCGGCTGGTGGCCCTATGCGAGGCGGCGGCGGGGCTGCCCCGCCACATGGGCACCCACCTGGGCGGCCTGGTCATCAGCCGCCAGCCGCTGCTGGATCTGTCGCCGCTGCAGCGATCGGCCAAGGGGCGCCGGATCCTCCAGTTCGACAAGCGGGGTGTGGAGGAGCTGGGCCTGGTCAAGCTGGACCTTTTGCCCCTGCGCACCCTGGGCGCGGTGGAGGAGGCGGTGCAGGTCATCCGGCGCCGGGACCCCGCCTTCGACTACGACCACATCCCCCTGGACGACCGGGCGACCTACGAGCTCCTGGCGACGGGGGAGACGGTGGGGGCCTTCCAGCTGGAATCGCCGGCCCAGCGGGCCCTGCAGCCGCGGCTCCGGCCCGAGAACGTGGAGGACGTGGTGGCCAGCGTGGCCATCATCCGGCCCGGTCCCATCAAGGGGGACATGGTCGAGCCCTTCCTGGCCCGGCGCCGGGGCCGGGAGCCCGTCACCTACCTGCACCCCAAGCTGGAGCCCATCCTGCGCAAGACGTGGGGCGTGGTCCTCTTCCAGGAACAGGTGATCGAGATCGCCACCGCCATCGCCGGTTTCACCCCGGGAGAGGCCGACCGCCTGCGCCGGGTCATGACCCACGCCCGCTCGCCGGAGGAGATGGAGGACATCGGCCGGCACTTTTTGCACCGGGCCCGCGAGCAAGGGGTCGACGGCGAGGTGGCCCAGGCCATCTTCCGCATGATCCAGGGTTATGCCAGCTACGGGTTCTGCGAAGCCCACGCCGCCGCCTTCGGCGTCACCGCCTACAAGACGGCCTACCTGCTGGCCCACTACCCGGCCGAGTGGTACGCCGCCCTGCTCAGCCTCCAGCCCATGGGCTACTACCCGCCCAACACCCTGTGTGTTGAGGCGGCGCGGCGGGGGATCCGGATCCTCCCCCTGGACATCAACACCAGCCGGGTGGGCTTTGCCGCCAGCCCCGGCGCCATCCGCATCGGCCTGCGGGCCGTCAAGGGCCTGGGGGAGGAGGCGGCGGCGGCTATCGTGGCGGAGCGGGAGCGGAAGGGGCCCTTCCGCCACTTCATGGACTTCCTGCTGCGGCTGGCGGCCCGCAGGGGGGATGCGGACGAACCGGCCCTCGACCGGGACCAGGTGGCCGCCCTGATCCGGGCCGGCGCCTTCGACGGGCTCCACCCCAACCGCCGCGCCCTCCTCTGGGGGCTCGAGGAGGCCCTGGCCACGGCCCGGAGCGCCGCGGGCGGGGGGGCGCTGGCCCAGGGCCTGGCGGCGGCCTACACCCCGCCGGCGGTGGCCGACTTCCCCGACCTGGAGAAGTGGGCCATGGAGCGGGAGGTGCTGGGGATCGACGTCCACCGCCGCCACCTGCTGGCCATGCTCCGGGAAGGGCTGGAGGCCCGTGGCTACCGGTCCGCGGCGGCCCTCCGCCGGCTGCCGGCGGGCCGTCCGGTGCGGGCGGCGGGGATCCCCGTCCGCCCCCACCGCCCGCCCACCCGGAGCGGCCGGGTGATCGTGTTCCTGACGCTGGAGGACGAGACCGGGTTGGTGGACGTGACTGTCTTCGAGGAGGTATACCAGCGGTACGGGCGCTGGATCTTCACCGACCCGCCCGTGCCCCTGGCGGTGGAGGGCGTCCTGCAGGACCGGGACGGGGCCCGGGCGCTGCTGGCCCGGCGGGTGATCCCCCTGGCGGCCGCCCTGGTGGAAAGTGGCCGGGGCTCGCTCAAGGGC